>CAYWJZ010000015.1:0-14355 GCA_964458635.1 uncultured Atribacterota bacterium | reverse complement strand
TATACTATTGAAGAGGCAATCAAGCTTGTAAAAGATTTAAGTTGGGCAAAATTTAGTGAATCGGTTGATGTTGCAATACGTTTAGGCGTAAATACTCGTCGCTCTGAAGAACAGGTTAGAGGGGCTGTAAATCTACCTCATGGTACCGGCAAGGAAAATAAGGTTGTTGTTTTTGCGCAAGGTGAAAAAGCCAAGGAAGCAGAGGAGGCTGGAGCGGATTTTGTTGGCGGTGAAGAATTAGCGGATAAAATACAAAAAGGTTGGACAGATTTTGATGCCACAATTGCGACTCCTGATATGATGAAAATAGTTGGAAAATTAGGGCGTGTGCTGGGCCCCAGAGGGTTAATGCCAAATCCCAAGGTCGGAACGGTAACTTTTGATGTTAAAGAAGCAGTAGCTTCGGTAAAAAAAGGTAAGGTTGAATATCGGGCAGATCGCTTTGGAATTGTCCATGCAATGATAGGAAAGCTAGATTTTACTGATGAACAATTAATTGAAAATTTTAGTACCTTACTGGATGCCTTATTAAAAGCAAAACCTTCTTCCGCAAAAGGGAGATATATAATTAGTGTTTCGATTTCATCAACTATGGGACCAGGAATAAAACTTGATCCTATGAAAATATTAGTAAAAACTGGTAAAAAATAAGTTAAAGACGTAATAGCCGTAATAAAAATAGAATAATATTAAAAATCCCTAGATCTCAGGTTTCACAAACAATTTGTGATTTAATTGGTTATGAAGTAATATAATCTGCCTGGTGAGGATGAGGAATATAAAATAAGAAAAATTATAAAATCCTTCCTTTACAAATCTAAGGGAAGGTTTTTTTGTGATTATCTTAAAAGGAAGGAGGAATTCTATTGCCACTAAATAAGGAAGAAAAAAAATTAGTAGTTAAAGAGTTACACGATGAATTTGGGAATTCAGCAGGAGTTGTATTAACTGATTATCAAGGACTTGATGTAGATGGAATTAATGGACTCAGGAAAAATCTGAGAGAAAAAGATATTAAATTTAAGGTGTACAAAAATACATTAATAAAAAGGGCAACCAAGGAAATAGGTCTGGAGAAGTTAAGTGAAGATTTAACCGGTTGTACTGCTGTTGCTTTTTCTAAAGATGAACCAATATTAACAGTTAAGCTTTTACATCAATTTTCTCAGCAAAATAAAGAAGTTTTTAAGTTAAAAAAAGCATTGGTAGAAGGTCAGGTATTTTTTGGAGACCAGCTGGATAGGATTGCTAATTTGCCTACCAAAGAAGAATTACTATCTCAACTGCTTGGTAATTTAAAATCTCCCATTACATCACTTGTCTTTACTGGAAATGCTCCTATATCAGGACTGGTAAATGTAATCGATCAAATTAGAAAAAAAAAAGGAAGAGATTGTTGCTTAAATTATAAATCAAAGTAAGTTATCATAAACACATTAGATTAAAAGCTGGAAGGAGGTGAAAACATTGGTAGAAAACAAAGAAGTAAAAGAAGTAAAAGAAGATGCTAAAGATAAAAAAAAGACAGAAAAAGCAAAAGCAGAGGAAAAAGACAAATCAACTGACAATGGCAGCAAAACAAAAGAAAAAACATCTACGGAAAAAGACGTTGCTGATTCTGTAAAAGAAATTATTGATAAAGTTGAAAAATTAACAGTCTTGGAGTTGGCTGATCTAGTAAAGGCATTAGAAGATAAGTTTGGTGTTAGCGCTGCAGCACCAGTTGCAGCACAGGCTGCTGCCCCCGCGCAGGGTGCGGGAGCTGTCCAGGAAGAAGAACAAACTGAATTTGATGTGGTCCTAAAAGATGTTGGCGCAAACAAAATTAAAGTTATCAAAGAAGTTAGAGCCGCAACAGGACTTGGACTAAAAGAATCAAAAGAACTTGTTGAGGGTGCACCAAAAGCAGTAAAAGAAAAAGTAGAAAAGAAAGATGCAGATGCCTTAAAAGAAAAACTGGAAGCAGTTGGTGCGACTGTCGAAATTAAATAATTGTAAAACAATAATATTTCATAAGATTATTAGCTGGTTTGCCATTGATCAATATCCCCATTATGGCAAATAATTATCATAATCTTCATAGCATAGAACACAGTAAGAAGATACCTATTAAAAAGAAGTAGGTATCTTCTTGACTTTTTATTGTTATAGTGTTAACATATTGTTTTGCATATATCTAAAAAAGGTTGGTGTTTAAAGTGCAGAATAAAAAATTAAAAATATTAGATTACTCCAGGATCAAGAGTTATATTGACCCACCCAACTTTCTTGACATTCAGAAAGAATCATACCAAAAATTTTTACAAAAAGATATTATTCCGGAAAAAAGACAAAATATTGGTTTACATAAAGTTTTTAAAGATGTATTCCCAATTCAGGATTTTACCGGTAATCTGGTTTTGGATTATATACATTATTCTATTAAAGAAAATAAATATTCTCCTTTTGAATGCTGGGAAAGAGGAAGCACATTTTCTGCACCTTTGGAAGTGCGAATCAGTTTGGTTAACAAAAGGACTGGAGAAATAAAAGAGCAAGATGTTTTTATGGGAGAACTTCCTTTAATGACAGAAAGTGGTAGCTTTATTATTAATGGTGCTGAAAGAGTAGTAGTCAACCAGCTAATACGTTCTCCAGGCATTTATTTTGGTAGTGAAGAATATGGGGAGAACAAGACTTTATATAATTATAGGATTATACCGAATAGAGGTTCATGGCTTGAATTTGGTTTTGATAGTAACGATATGCTTTATGTACGTATTGACAAAAAAAGAAAAATTCCGGCTACAACATTATTAAGAGCATTGAGTTATGAGAGAAATGAACAGATTATGGAACTATTTGACAACAGTGAGATTATCCAGGAAA
This sequence comes from uncultured Atribacterota bacterium, assembly GCA_964458635.1. GTDB lineage: Bacteria > Atribacterota > Phoenicimicrobiia > Phoenicimicrobiales > Stramentimicrobiaceae > CAYWJZ01. Next base: position 11,487 of record CAYWJZ010000015.1, on the reverse strand, counting down.
CTTTATTAAAGGACAATACCCATAATAAGAGAGAGGCACTTATAGAAATATTTAGAAAACTAAGACCAAGCGAGCCACCGACTGACAGAAATACACGCCAACTTTTAGATAGATTATTATTTGATGCAAAAAGATATGACTTAGGCGATGTAGGCCGATATAAAGTAAATCAAAAGCTTTTTATTCAAAATAGAATTATAGATAAAACAGCTGCTAAAACAATTGTTGATCCCGTCAATGGTCGTCAATTAGTGAAAAAAAATGGACGTATTAATCATAAAATAGCTGAAATAATTAGACAATCTGAGATTGAAAAAATATATGTTTACAATGATGACGATGAGGAGATTGTTGTATATAACGAAAAAGATGATACAACAGTTGCTTTGTTTGACCAAGAGGAAGGGATAATTGATGATAAAAATATTGGATTACAGCTTGTTGAAGATATAATCAATCACCAAAACGGAGAGATTATTGCTCAAAAGGGACAGGTGCTTAATAAGGATTTACTGTATAAGATAAGCGAGATACAACCAAGAGTAAAAGTTAAGAAAGGTAATGCTTTAAGCAGGGATGATATTGTAGCTTCACTAAGATATTTAGTTAATTTATATTATGGAATTGGCTATATTGATGATATTGACCATCTTGGGAATCGTCGAGTAAAAACAGTTGGAGAACTTTTACTTGACCAGTTTTATATTGGACTGATTAGAATGGAAAGAGTAATCAAGGAAAGAATGACCATTCAACCTGATCTTTCTGCTGTTACCCCCCAAGCATTAATCAATATCAGACCTTTAGTTGCAGCGGTTAAGCAATTTTTTGGAAGTAGCCAACTATCTCAATTTATGGATCAGACCAATCCTCTATCCGAGATAACCCATAAGAGAAGATTGTCAGCACTTGGACCGGGAGGCTTGACTAGGGAAAGAGCTGGCTTTGAAGTCAGAGATGTTCATTACAGCCATTATGGGAGAATTTGCCCAATAGAAACTCCCGAAGGTCCTAATATTGGCTTGATTGGTTCGCTGAGCATTTACGGAAGAATAAATGATTTTGGATTTATTGAAACACCATATCGAAAAGTAGACAACGGAAAACTGACTGATAAAATTGTTTATCTTACTGCTGATGAAGAGGATCAATATAAGATTGCTCCAATAAATGTAGAAATTGATAAAAATAATAAAATAATTCAAGAAGATATTCCATCTCGATACCGTGATGACTACCTGACTGTTTCTCCGAAGAAAGTTGATTTTATTGATGTTGCTCCAAACCAAATGGCTAGCATATCAGCTAGCTTAATACCTTTTTTAGAACATGACGATGCAAACCGAGCCTTAATGGGTACAAATATGCAAAGACAATCTGTCCCGGTAATCAAGACGGAAATGCCTTTAGTTATGACAGGTATGGAAGAAAGAGTAGCACGAGACTCCGGCACAATTATTGTATCAGAAGAAGATGGTATTGTAGAAAAAGTTAGCGGTAGCCAAATTATCATTACAAATAATAATGGTAATAAAAAGGAATATGTTCTTAAGAAATTTTACCGGTCAAATCAGGGAACATGTGTCAATCAAACACCTATAGTAGATGAAGGGCAAAAAGTAACAAAAGGCCAAGCGATTGCTGATGGACCGAACACAGATCAAGGATCACTTTCCTTAGGTAGAAATGTTCTGGTTGCATATATGGCTTGGGAAGGATACAATTTTGAAGACGCAATTGTTGTTAGCGAGAAATTAGTTCAGAAAGATACTTTTACCTCAATACATATTAGTGAACATGAGTGTGATGCCCGTGACACTAAATTAGGTCCGGAAGAAATTACCGCAGATATTCCTAATATTGGTGAAAATAATCTGACAAATCTCGATGAAGACGGAATTATTAGAATAGGAACCGAGGTAGAAGCTGGTGATATCCTGGTGGGGAAAGTGACTCCAAAAGGAGAGACAGAACTAGGCCCAGAAGAAAGATTGTTAAGGGCTATCTTCGGAGAAAAGGCTAGGGAAGTTAGAGATACTTCCCTTCGAGTTCCCCATGGAGATAGAGGGAAGGTAATTGATGTTAAAGTTTTTTCCCGCGAAAATGGAGATGAAATATCCCCAGGAGTAAATAAGATGGTAAGGGTTTTTATTGCCCAGAAACGTAAAGTATCTGAAGGGGATAAAATATCTGGCAGACATGGAAATAAAGGAGTTATTGCTAAAATATTACCGGAGAATGACATGCCTTTCCTGCCGGATGGAACACCTGTCGATATTGTCCTTAATCCGCTTGGGGTACCGTCAAGAATGAATGTTGGCCAAATATTAGAAATTCACCTTGGATGGGTTGCAAAAATCCTTGGTATAAAAATAATAACTCCAGTATTTAACGGAGCGAAGGAAGAAGAAATAGAAAAAGCACTTACTGAAGCCGGATTGCCTGGAGACGGTAAAAGTGTATTATATGATGGAAGAACTGGCTTGCCATTTGATCAAAAAATTACCGTGGGATACAGTTATATTTTGAAATTAATTCATCTGGTAGATGATAAAATACACGCTCGGTCTACTGGGCCATATTCTCTGGTTACGCAACAGCCGTTAGGTGGGAAAGCCCAATTTGGAGGCCAGCGGTTCGGTGAAATGGAAGTATGGGCATTAGAAGGTTATGGTGCTGCCTATAATCTACAGGAAATGTTGACCGTTAAATCTGATGATGTCTCTGGAAGAATAAAAACTTACGAATCAATAGTAAAGGGAGAGAATATTCCGGTTCCCGGTATTCCGGAATCATTTAAAGTTTTAATTAGAGAATTACGAAGCCTCTCTTTGAATGTAAAAGTTTTAAATCATGAAGGCAAAGAAATGGAGATCAAAGAAGATCTTGATGTAAAAGAAAGACTAGATCAAGATTTTATGAACCATCTAACCTAAAATTGTTAATTGATCAATAAAAAAATAAAGGTAATAAATATTTAGTGATATTTAGTGATAAAAAAATGTTCATTTCTAAAAACTTTAGTTACCTTGTGTATAATTTATATAAAGGGAGGTAATGTGTTTGGAAACCTCAGAAAGAATTAATGCAATTGCTATAGGGTTGGCATCTACTGAAGATATCAAAAAATGGTCTTATGGAGAAGTTAAAAAACCAGAAACCATTAATTATAGAACGCTTAAACCTGAAAAAGATGGGCTATTCTGTGAACGTATTTTTGGACCTGTTAAAGACTGGGAATGTAGTTGCGGAAAATATAAAAGAATTAGATATAGAGGAGTTATCTGTGATCGTTGTGGTGTAGAAGTTACCAAATCGATTACACGGAGAGAGAGGATGGGACACATAGAATTGGCTTGCCCGGTGTCACATGTTTGGTATTTCAAGGGAATACCTAGTCCTTTAGCTTTATTAGTGAATATTTCTCCGCGCAATCTTGAGAAAATACTCTATTTCGCCCCAGACAGACGTAGAGAGCAACTTTATGAAGTACAAGAAACAGAAGGAAAACACCCGGATACTCTAGAAAATGAAGTTATACTGGAAACTGAATACAAAATTCATCAGATATATCAACCTGAATTCAAAGCTGAGCAGGTTTATCGTATTACACAGTTAAAAATATTTCCACATAAAGTTGGAGATGTTATTAGTGAGAAAGAATTATTGGAACTGCATAAAAAGTTTGGAAAAATATTTTTTAATGTGGAGAAGATACTACCGGAAGGTTCGGAAGAAAAAGTTGAAGAATATGAAGAGAATAATATAGATTCAAAAATAAATATAGGATCTGATGACTCATCTTCACAGCAAGAAGAAGATATCAAAAAAGACAACTTTTATACTCAGGTTCAAGAAGAAGATATTAATTATAAGATTGTAGAAATAGAAGGATTAATTTCTGAAAGCAAATTAACTCTCTTGCTAGAAGAAGACCAGAATTTATCTAAAAGAATAGCTATGGCCAAGCAGACGATGGAAGAATCGTGTTATGTCGTTATTAATCCTGGAAATACTAATCTTCAGATTGGTAATATCATACTAGAATCGGAATATAGACTATATTCATATTATGATCCAGAGTTTCGTGCTGGCATTGGCGCCGATGCTATAAAAAATTTATTAAAAGAGATTAACCTTGATTCATTGAATCTTGAATTAAGAGAAGAATTAAAGCGGTCTTCCGGCCAAAAAGCAAAAAAAATGATCAAAAGATTACAGATTATTGAAGCTTTTAGAAAAAGTCTTTGTAAACCGGAATGGATGGTTATGGAGGTGTTACCTGTAATACCTCCTGATTTAAGACCAATGGTTCAATTGGAAGGAGGCAGATTTGCCACTTCAGATCTCAATGATTTATATCGTCGAGTAATCAATCGTAACAATCGTTTAAAAAGATTATTAGATTTGGGTGCCCCTGATATTATTATTAAAAATGAAAAAAGAATGCTGCAAGAAGCTGTAGATGCGCTTATTGATAATGGGAGAAGAGGCCATGCAGTTTTAGGAGCGGGGAATCGTCCGCTTAAATCTTTGAGTGACTTGTTAGAGGGGAAAAAGGGACGATTCAGACAAAATTTACTGGGTAAGAGAGTAGATTATTCCGGACGTTCGGTTATAGTAGCAGGACCTAAATTAAAACTCCATCAATGTGGATTACCTAAAAAAATGGCTTTAGAGCTTTTTAAACCATTTGTAATGCATCACTTGGTCAAAAGAGAGCTAGCCCATAATATTAAAACTGCTAAGAAATTGGTGGAACAAGAATCTCCGGAGATCTGGAATATATTACAGGAGATTATCGAAGAGCATCCAGTTTTATTAAATAGAGCTCCTACACTGCATCGATTGGGAATACAGGTATTTAAACCTGTTTTAGTTGAGGGCAATGCTATTCAGCTGCACCCCTTAGCATGTCCAGCATTCAATGCAGATTTTGATGGTGACCAAATGGCAGTTCATGTTCCTTTGTCAACTGAAGCTCAAACTGAGGCAGAATTATTAATGCTATCTTCGAAGAATGTTTTGTCTCCTTCCAACGGTGCACCAATTGCCTTGCCTGGTCAGGATATTATTTTGGGTTGTTATTATTTAACAATGAAGGAAAGGGGACAAAAAGGAGAAGGAAAAATATTTGCTAATCCCGATGAAGCAATCAGGGCCCAGGAAGATGGGTATATAGCTTTGCACGCCAGAATAAAAGTCAGGATAAAAGGAGTTATAGAAGAGACAACTGTGGGAAGAGTAATATTTAATCAATTATTACCGGAAGAAATGAAATTTGTTGATTTAACTATTACAAAAAAATCTTTGGCTAAGATTATTGCCTACATACATCGTCACTTTGGGCAGGAAGTTGCTGTGAACTGTCTTGATGATATTAAAGAATTAGGTTTTCATTATGCAACCATATCCGGAATAAGCATTGGGGTGGTTGACTTAGAGATACCATCAGAAAAAGATAAGATAATGGAAGAAGCAGAAAATAGCGTTTCCAAGATAAAAGAACAATTTAACTATGGGTTGATTATGGATGAAGAGAGGGAAGAAAAAATTATTACTGCCTGGACAGATGCTGCAAATAATGTTGTTAATGCAATCCTAAACAATTTGAGTAGCTTTAATCCATTATATATGATGGCTGATTCTGGAGCCCGTGGTAGTAGGAGACAAATAGGTCAATTAGCTGGTATGAGAGGCCTGATGGCTGATCCTTCCGGAAAGATTATCGAATTTCCTATTCGTTCAAATTTTAGAGAAGGTTTGTCCTGCTTGGAATATTTTATTTCAACTCATGGAGCCCGAAAAGGTCTTGCCGATACAGCCCTGAGGACATCTAAATCTGGATACTTAACAAGAAGGCTTATTGATGTTGCCCAGGATGTAATTATCAAAGAAGAAGACTGTGGCACCAATGATGGTGTAATTGTATCTGATATTCAGGAAGACGGAAATATTATTGAAAAATTGGAAGAAAGAATTGTAGGAAGGACAGCCCAGGAAGATATATTTGATCGGGAAAAAGGAGATTTTATTGTCCATCAAGGAGAACCGATAAATGAGAAAATAGCTAAAAAAATTGTTGATGCAGGAATCAAAGAGGTTAAAATACGTTCACCTTTAACCTGTGCTTCAAAGCAGGGTATCTGTGCAAAATGTTATGGCAAGGATTTGGCAACCGGTAGGACAGTTATTATTGGAGAAGCAGTTGGAACGATTGCAGCACAATCTATCGGTGAACCTGGTACTCAGTTGACCCTGAGAACTTTTCATACCGGAGGAATTAAAATAACCGGAGAAGACATTACCTTAGGTTTGCCTCGAGTGGAACAGCTCTTTGAAGTAAGGAAACCAAAGAAACAAGCAGTAATTAGTGAAATTAACGGATATATTGATCAGGTTAAAAATGAACAAGAAAATATCCGAAAAGAAATTATAGTAAGACCTGAAAATGAGGAAAAGTTAACAAAAAGTAAAGAGAATAGAAAAAAAGTCTACTACATACCGAATGATCTAAGGATTAATGTACAGGAAGGCCAGAGAGTAACAGCAGGCCAAAGAATGACAACAGGTTTTGTTGATCCAAACGATATTCTTAGAATTCAAGGAATTAAAGCAGTTCAGAAATATCTCTTAGAACAAGTTCAAGAAGTTTATCGTTCACAAGGTGTAACAATAGATGATAAGCATATAGAGGTCATCGTTAGACAAATTGCCAGGTTAAATAAAATATATGTTAAGTCATCCAGGGATTCGGAACTTCTTTCCGGTGAACTTGTATTTGTTTCAGATTTTGAAAAAGCAAACAGAGAGGTTGTCCAGAAAAACGAAGAAATAAGAAACAAGAACAGAGAATTGTTATTGAATAAACGTTTGGGTAGCTCTTTAGCGGGAAACAAAGGAGAGGTTCTTATTGAAAATAATACTCTCATGGATGAGGGTACAATTAAAAAGATCGAGAGCGCGGAACACCAGAACTTTAATATCATTGATGAAGATGAGCGAATCAACCTTATAGTGCAAGGGGAAATAAATTTTATTGACAGAATTATAGGACGTATTTTTATTACTACGCTTTCTAAAGATAGTACAACTATTTCCGAAACCGGCGAAAAAATAGAAGAATTTAAAAAGATAAATTTATCAGATATTAAAGGTAGAAAAATAACCCGAGAAATAGCGATAGAGTTAGTGAATCGCGGGATAAACAGGGTTCGGATAAGTAAACCCGAAGAAGTAGAAAAATTAACAGGAAATATGCTGGCAGAAAGTGTGACTTTATCTGCTAGCAATGACAATATCTTAAATGCCAATAAAATATTAAATGAGGAAGATATACAAAAAATAATAGACCATCAATGTGAAAAAGTAAAAATATGGAATAATATTAAAGAAATTAATATTAAAGAAAATCTAATAAGTTTTATCAAGGAAGATGTAATTGGTAAGAATTTAGGAGAGGAATTAAAGGATCCTGATTCTGAAAATATCATTGCCGATAAATCGCAGCCGGTAAGTAAAAATATTATCAGGAAAGCCTATTCAGCCGGAATTAGCGATATTCCCTTAGAAGACGGACGGTTCTTTTCCTTAGAGGGCCGTACACTGGAGTATATTTACCAAAATCTACTAGGGAAGACCGTTGCTCAAAATATAGTTGATAGAAATACGGGAGAAATCCTTATTCCTTCAGGTAGTAAAATAAACAAAAAAAATGCTAATGTACTCTTTCAACAAAATATTGAAACCATAAGGTATCAAGGTGAAGACAGTGAAAGAAAAAATATATCCTTAATAGAAAATATTGGATATATTAGAAAGATCAAGTTGCCCGCGATAGGAATGCCTATTATACAGGGAATTACACAGGCTTCTTTGTCAACAGAAAGTTTCTTGTCTGCGGCTTCTTTTCAAAGAACAACACATGTATTAACCAATGCATCAATAAAAGGGAAGGTTGACCATCTTGTTGGGCTTAAGGAAAATGTTATTATTGGTAATATTATTCCTTCAGGTACTGGTTTACCTCGTTATCGTGATATTGAAATAACTTCTCAATATGAAGAAGATCTAGAAAGAGAAGCACTTGAATATTCTGAAGAGGAGATTAACAGGAGCCAAACAAATAATGAATCAATAGAGGAGGAAACTAATATCTTTAATCAGGAAGAAGTAGATCATGAAAGGAAAGAATAAAGACTAATAAATTTTCTTTAAATTTAATTTTTATTGACATCGTTAGTTTATACTGATAAAATGTTTTAGTATTTTGACAGGAATGATTTTTTAAAATTTAAGAAGGTGGTCTTGAGATGCCAACAATTAACCAATTAGTAAGAAAAGGAAGAAATAAGTCAACCAAAAAATCAGATACACCAGCTTTAAAAAGCTCACCTCTAAAAAGAGGTGTATGTACACGGGTATGGACTATAACACCCAAAAAACCTAATTCGGCTTTAAGAAAAGTTGCACGTGTAAGATTAACCAATAATATGGAAGTAACTGCTTATATCCCCGGAATCGGCCATAACCTGCAAGAACATTCCATTGTTTTGCTAAGAGGAGGCCGAGTAAAGGATTTACCTGGTGTTAGGTATCACATTGTAAGGGGCGTCATGGATACTACAGGTGTAGATGGACGCAAACAGGGACGTTCTAAATATGGCGCTACAAAAGCGAAAAAATAATCTTTTATATATTTGTAGAAGATATAAATATATTATAATTTAACTTAATTGAGGTGGATATATATGTCCAGAAAAAGAAAAGCAAACAAAATTGAAATCATGGAAGATCCTATCTTTAAAGATAAGAGGGTAAGTCAATTTATCAATCATATCATGTTAGCAGGGAAAAAAAGTATTGCCCGTCATATATTTTATGATGCTATGGGTATAATAAAAGAAAAGTCAAAAAAAGATCCTTTGGATATTTTTAATCAAGCGATGGAAAATGTTATGCCTGTTTTGGAGGTAAAATCCAGAAGGGTAGGCGGTGCAAGTTATCAGGTACCAGTTGAAGTTTCCCCTGATAGAAGGGTTACCCTTGCTATGAGATGGATAATAAATTTCAGTAGAAGCAAGAGCGGGAGACCTTTTTCAGAAAGGCTAGCTTCTGAGTTGCTTGATGCTTCTCAGGGAACTGGAGTATCAGTCAAAAAGAAAGAAGACACTCACAGAATGGCAGAAGCTAATAAAGCTTTTGCCCATTATCGCTGGTAAATATATAGAAGATTTAGTAATAAATTATAAAAATAATAAATGTATCTGAAAACAAAAACCATAATATTTTATATAGGTTTTGAGTTTAGAAGATAGAGAAAGAATGAAATAATATGGTAAATGGAATTAATTTACAAAAAGTAAGAAATATAGGTATTATGGCTCACATTGATGCCGGTAAAACAACGGTTACCGAAAGAATTTTGTACTATACCGGTCGATTGCATAAAATGGGTGAAGTTCATGAAGGTTCTGCAGCAATGGATTGGATGCCCCAGGAAAAAGAAAGGGGCATTACCATTACTTCTGCTGTAACAACATCTATGTGGAAGGATTTTCAAATAAATATTATTGATACGCCCGGGCATGTAGACTTTACAGTAGAGGTAGAAAGATCACTTAGGGTGCTTGATGCAGCTGTTGCGGTTTTTTGTGCCGTCGGGGGAGTAGAGCCACAATCAGAAACTGTTTGGAACCAGGCAGATCGTTACCATGTCCCTCGTATAGCTTTTATTAATAAAATGGATCGAGTTGGTGCGGATTTTTACGGTACGGTTAATATGATTAGAGATAAATTTTCCGTAATTCCGGCGGTATTAATGATTCCCTGGGGTAGCGAGGGAAATTTTCGAGGAATTATTGATCTTGTTTATATGAAAGCATATTCTTATACCATTGACGAGCTGGGTGTAAGCTATCATACGGTAGATATACCAGAAGACTATCTGGAAGAGGCAAAAAAAGCTAGAAAGAAAATGTTGGAAATATTGGCTGAAGAAGATGAATCATTTTTAGAAGATTACCTGTATGGCAATGAAATCAGCATTGATAGAATTCATCACGCCATTAGGCAGGGTACCCTTAAGAATAGGATTGTTCCAGTGTTGTGTGGGTCTGCCTTAAAAAATAAGGGGATACAGCTTCTTTTGGATGCTGTAACCAGGTATCTACCTTCGCCTTTGGAGGTTTTACCTGTTAAGGGAGAAGACCCTAAAAATGAAAATGAAATATTTCGAAAAACAGATATTAATGAACCTTTGTCCGCCCTTGTTTTTAAGGTAATGAGCGATCCTTTTTTTGGAAAGTTAAGTTTCGTCAGAGTTTATTCAGGAATATTAAAAGACGGCTCTTATGTCTATAATTCAACACAAAAAGTTAGGGAAAGAATAAACAGATTGGTGAGAATTCATGCCGACCACAAAGAACAGATAGCGGAAATATCTGCCGGCAAACTTGGTGCAATTATTGGCTTGAAAAAATCCGGTACAGGAGATACTTTGTGTGATGAAAAAAATCCAATTATTTTAGAAAAAATGATTTTCCCGGAACCCGTTATTTCTATTGCTATTGAACCAAAAAGCCAGGCTGACAAAGAAAAAATGGCAATCGCTCTTGACAAACTAGCGGAAGAAGATCCAACCTTCAGGCGCACAGTGAATAAAGATACCGGACAAACAATTATTTCCGGAATGGGAGAGCTCCATCTGGAAATTATCATTGATCGTCTACTTAGAGAACATAAGGTTGAAGGGAATGTCGGTGAACCGCAGGTTGCTTTCAAGGAAACTATCAAGAAAAATGCCAAAGCCCAGGGTAAATTTATCAGGCAAAGCGGAGGAAGAGGACAGTACGGAGATGTTATTATTGAGATTGAGCCATACCAGGAAGATACTTTTGAATTTATTGATCGTACAGTAGGGGGAAGTGTGCCGAAAGAATTTGTTCCTGCCGTAAAGCAGGGAATTCAGGAAGCCATGCTTTCCGGTGTTTTAGCCAGTTATCCTGTTACGAATATAAAGGTGACCTTGGTAGATGGCTCTTTTCATCCGGTTGACTCATCTGAATTGGCTTTTAGAATAGCTGCTTCCAAGGCATTAAAAGAAGGCTTAAAGAAGGCAGAACCGGTTTTATTGGAGCCTGTTGTAGAGATGGAAATAAGAACTCCGGAAGAGTATGTAGGAGCGATAATAAGTGACCTTAATTCCCGCCGGGCTAAAGTTGAAGGAATTCAAGAAAAGAAAAAAATTAAAGGTAAAATCATTATAGCGCATGTTCCATTACAGGAAGTATTTGGGTATGCAACAAGCCTGAGATCAATTTCGCAAGGTAGGGCAAATTATGTTATGCAATTTGCCTGTTATGAGGTTGTTCCAGAAAATATTGCAAAAGAATTTGTTGTGTGAAAGTAAAGTGATAAAAAGAAAAAATTATTTTTAAGGAGGAAAAAACAAAATGGCTAAAGAAAAGTTTGTTCGTACCAAGCCGC
>CAYWJZ010000014.1:12793-16496 GCA_964458635.1 uncultured Atribacterota bacterium | reverse complement strand
GAACAGATAATCGTCAATGATAAAATTAAAGGAAAAATGGAATTTGATGCTCGTTTGCTTAGTGATTTTGTCATTATAAAGTCAGATGGTATACCAACATACAATTTTGCAGCAACCATTGACGATTTTTTAATGAAAATAAGCTTAGTTATGCGAGGGGATGATCATATATCGAATACACCTAAACAAATTGCCATATATCAGGCACTAGGTGAAAAATTACCTGATTTTGCCCACATTCCTATGATTATGGGTCCTGACAATACAAGATTAAGCAAACGTCATGGTGCAACTTCTGTAATAGAATATAAAAGGATGGGATATTTGCCGGAAGCAGTGGTAAATTATATCACTCATTTAGGATGGTCTTCCGGTACTAACCAGGAAATTTTCTCAAAGAGTGAATTAATACAGAATTTTACTTTAGATAAGATATCTAAACATGCAGCAATTTTTAGTGTGGAAAAATTAAATTGGTTCAATGGTGAATATTTAAAAATGATACCTGATGAACAGTATGTTAAACTGCTATTACCATACTTACAGGAAGTTCAATTTTTGAAAAAGACTATAAGTGAAGAACAATTCAGCTGGCTTAAAAAGGTAGTTTCTCTAATGAAAAGCAGGGTAAGAAACTTTAGACAATTTTTAGAATATGCAGATTATTTTTTCACTGATGATTTTAAGGTAGAAGAAGAGGCCGCTAAAGTACTTGAGCAGAAGGGTGTCATAAAGATCCTGGCTAACTTGGTAGATCGGTTAAAAGAGATTAATCATTGGACAGAAGAGAATATTGAAAAAGCTGTTAGGGAAATTGCCGGTGATATGGATTTAAAGGGAAAAGAAATTATTCACCCTACCAGGGTTTCTCTTTCAGGTAAAAAGGTTGGTCCAAGCTTATTTTCCCTGATGGAAGTGCTGGGAAAAGAGAACAACGTGAGGCGTTTAAACCGAGTAATCAAAAAATTGAGTGAAAAGAATAAAATGTCAATTTAAAATCATTTTTAATATATTTTCTAAAAAATATTTGACCTGAAAAAAATATGTTGTAAAATATTATTGTTAAGAATAAGTAGTGAGGGATCGTCTAGTGGTAGGACACCAGACTCTGGATCTGGGAGCGGTGGTTCGACCCCACCTCCCTCAGCCAATATAAAAAAGGCAGATCTTAAAATTTAAGTTCTGCCTTTTTAATTCTTTTATAATTTCAGGAACTATATAGTTTAGCACTTATTATGGTTGCGTTTTTGCCCCTTATTAAGTAAAATATATAGTGAATTGGAAAGAGACTGATTGGCGCAATCGAATAGTGGTTAATTCAGCTGGCTCTCAATCAGCAAACGGGGGTTCAATTCCCCCTTGCGCCACCATAAATAGATACTAAGCAATGAATAACAAAAAATTAAATCTATCAGGAAAAACACTGATAGTCTACAAATAGGTTTTAATTAAAAGGGCAGGAGTTCCTGCTCTTTTTAACATATTAAAGTATATACAGGTGAGTCTATGAAAAATATTGATACAAAAATAATTAAAATAATTTCTGAAAAAATTGATATGCAAGAATTACGAAAAGCGGGGCAGGCAATCAGGCAAGGGAAATTAGTTGCTTTTCCTACCGAAACTGTCTATGGACTGGGTGCAGATGCTTTAAACGATAACGCTGTAGTAAAAATATTTGAAGCTAAAGGCAGGCCTTTAGATGATCCTTTAATTGTGCACATTTCTTGTTTGGAAGAGGCACGAGATTTAGTTAAAGAGTTTCCTCTTATTGCCAGAAAATTAGGAAAATTGTTTTGGCCTGGACCTTTAACCATGGTTATGAAAAAAAGTAAAGTTATTTCTGAGTTTGTGACATCGGGTTTGGATACCCTAGCTATACGTGTTCCCAATCACCCGGTTGCCCGGAGATTAATAGAGGAATCCAAAAGACCTATTGTTGCACCCAGTGCAAATTTGTTTTCACATATCAGTCCCACGAATGCACAGCATGTTATTGCAGATTTGATGGGTAAGGTAGATATAATCCTAGACAGTGGAGGTACAATGGTAGGAGTAGAATCTACAGTAGTTGATGTTACGGAACTGCCACTAAAAGTACTACGTCTGGGTGGTATTACAGTTGAAAAACTACACGAAGTAACATCAGAGATTATCATTGGCAATGGGGATAATAAAACAAAAAAATCACCGGGGATGTTAAAAAAACATTATGCACCAAAAGCAAAAATGATAGTGGTAGAAGAAAAGAATGAAAAAATGTTTAAAAATATTCTTAAACTTGCATCAGAATTTCGGAATTCAGGGGAAAAAGTAGGCATCATTGCCAGCCAGGAAAATTCAGATAAATATCCCGGATATTTGGTAAGTGTTTTAGGCAAAGGGCAGGATTTAGAAACCTGTGCCCGTAATTTATACACTCAACTTAGAAAATTGGATGGACTTAAATGTGAAGTCATTATTTCTGAAAATTTTGCTGACATAGGTCTGGGAAGAGCGATAATGGACAGGTTACGCAGAGCTTCTGGTTAAATAAAATAGTTTTACCAGTTAGTGATTTTATAGCCACCTGCTACTCGGGTACGATACTTATTGCGCTCTAGTATCATAAATTGTTTTTAATTATTCTTAAATTGAAAGAGTGGTCATAATGTGTTATAATATTTATGGCTGTTAGGATAACAAAAATGCCTGAAAAAAACACAGAAAAATATAATGTTGTAACCGTTAATCGTAAGGCAAGGCATGATTATCATATATTGGAAACCTATGAAGCTGGCCTTATATTAAAAGGTACTGAAGTTAAGTCGATTAGAAATAATCAGGTCAGTATTAAAGAAAGCTATGCCCAGTTTAAGGGTTCGGAGCTTTATATAGTTAATATGCATATTGCACCCTATCAGTTTGGTAATCGTTTTAATTTAGAGCCAAAAAGAGACAGAAAACTTCTTTTGCATGGTAAACAACTTGCCAAATTGAAAGGACAGGTTGAAACAAAAGGGGTTACCCTTGTTCCCATAAAATTGTATTTTAAAAATGGTTTTGCTAAAATAGAGATTGCTCTGGCAAAAGGGAAAAAACTATATGATAAAAAGAGAGACTTAACCCAGAAAGCAATCCAGAGAGAAACTGAAAGAGAGTTAAAGTATAAAAAATGGGGGCGATAGGTATCGACAGGGAAAACAGAGGTAAGAAATGCGAGTCGAGGTCCCTTGTCCTCGTAAAACTAAGGGAAAACATTAATTGCCAACGATAACGAATTGGCTCTAGCAGCTTAATAAAGCTGCTCGTCTGTAATGGGCTTTTGTCTGTAAGCTCATTGCAGGTGTAATAAAAAACAGGCTATCTGTATCAATTTGCTCCGAATGATACAGAGAAACGCAGGAGCTAGTATCATTCAAATCCAGTCTATGGGAGTTGAATGATATGAAAAAATAAAACATAGACTACGCTCGTAGGATTTCTTATCAATGGTTCTCTGGACGCGAGTTCGATTCTCGCCGCCTCCACCATTATAGTTAAGCCCGAATTCCCCACCCGGGCTTTTTATTTAACCATAAAAATACCAAGATAAGCCACACCTCTTTTAGAGATTTTTACAGCCACCAGCTAGATGATGCGATATTTACTTTCTTATGATTGATTATTTTTTATTTATTTGATATAAAAGATATTGAACAAGAAAAATAATTATAGTATGTTA
>CAYWJZ010000014.1:9683-12693 GCA_964458635.1 uncultured Atribacterota bacterium | reverse complement strand
TTAGGCTGGATATTAATATATTTTAGTCTGGCTTTGTTTCTGGCTTATTTTTTTGGTCCTCTCTATCGATTTCTCGTTCGAAAGAAAATTACAAAATCAATTGCAATTTTAATTATCTTTGCTATCATAATTGCTTTCGTCTTAGTTGTTGTATTTTTTCTAATTCCTAACACCATTAATGAATTAAATTTACTATATAGAGAAATTCCCGGTTTATTATCGAATTATCAGGATATACTCCTATCTTTTGAGTTTTTTTATGATAGAATCTCAACCGAACCCAATAATTTAGAAATATTTCTCCAGGATATTTTCTCAGAAATACAAAAAGGAATATTAACCTTTTCCAGAAATGCAATATTTGAACTATCATCTTTTGTCACTAAATTCGGCTTTGGAATTATTATTATTCCTATTATCCTTTATTATCTCCTAATGGATATTGATTTGTTTAAGGACAATCTATTGATTTTTGTATCACCAAGAAATAAGGATGATTTTCGTAAAATTGTGATTGAAATTGACCATATTTTAAGCAACTTTATACGCGGCAGGCTTATTGTCTGCTTTATTGTAGGTGCTTTAATTACTGTTGGCCTTTATTTTCTACAAATAAAATTTTATATAATTATTGGTTTGGTATCGGGAATGCTTAATTTTATCCCCTACCTTGGTCCAATCATTGGATGGGCTTTGGCACTTTTTTTTGTTTTAGGGAAACCATGGTCTATTTTTATCCTGGTGACTATTTTGTTCGTGGGCGTAAATCAAATAGAAGCAATTTGGCTAAATCCAAATATATTAGGAAAAGAATTAGGATTACATCCCCTTACTATCATTTTTTCGGTATTGATATTTGGAGGTTTGCTTGGTTTTTTGGGTGTATTATACGCAATTCCCCTTGCTGCTACATTAAAAGTGGTCATGTATAGATATCTAGTACAGGAGGACAAAATAACCTGATGAAGAAAAAGCAAATTCCTGTTTTTATAATATTATTAATTTTTTTATCAATTTTTATGGAAAGTTCATTTTGCTTGGCAGAACAGGAAGAAGTATCTGTATTTGTTGATGGAGAGAGACTGAGGACCGAGAGTCCACCAGTTCAGATTGATGGCCATGTATTTCTACCGGCAAGAGATATTGTTGAATTCCTGGGAGGTAGAATTACCTGGTTACCGGGATTAAAATTATTGAATATCAATATGAGTGATAAGGAAGTTAGTGTGGTAATTGATAACACAGAGGCAGAAGTAAACGGGGAAAAAGAACTCCTGGAAACTCCTCCCCGGCTTATTGAAAACAGGGTGATGATTCCCCTGGAGGTTATTCGACTGTTAACAGATATTGAAACGGATTGGGATATAAATTCCAGAGAACTAAAAATTATCCGTAAGCGTCCATTTTTGACTACTGTCAGAAATTATACCCACCCTGAAAAAACTCGTATTGTCCTTGACCTGTCCGAACAAACCCCATATCGTGTAACTAACCTGAGTGAACCAGATCGCATTGTAGTTGACGTTGAAGGATCTGCCAGTCAATTAAATGCCGAACAAAAAGAAATAGTGATTGATGATTCTCTGGTTAATAGAGTCAGGATAGGACAATTTAATCAGGATACAGTTCGGGTGGTAATGGATTTAAAAAACAATTATGAATATCAGGCATTTGATTTATCATCACCTCAGAGAATTGTTGTAGATATTTTTAATCCCCAGGATCAAACAGAGAGTATTGCTACTTCGGAGGATTCAGAAGAAAAACCAGCCGAAAGCGACAGGGAAAATGGAGAGTTTGTTTTAGTTATTGACCCTGGGCATGGAGGTAAAGACCCTGGGGCAATTGGAGCAAATGGTCTTAAAGAAAAAGATGTTGTATTAGATATTGCTTTACGCTTAAGAAAAATACTGCAAAATGACGGGTTTACCGTCCATCTGACCAGAGATAAAGATGTTGAAGTACCATTAGAAAATAGACCACTAATGGCATTACAAAGGGAAGCTTCTGCATTTATCAGTATTCATGTAAATTCTGCTTTTCAAAGAGGTTCTACTACTGCCAGGGGCATAGAAACTTATGTCTTGAATTCCCGCTATATAGGAGCTTCAGCCAAAGATGTAGCCGACCGGGAGAATAAGGCAAGCCAGTATCATGATAACGAGGATACTATACTAAATCAAATTATTGGTGATCTGGAAGAAAGCGCCAGTATTGGTTTCAGCCTGGATTTTGCCGATATCGTTCAGAAAAGATTAGTCCAAAATACTGATTTGGAAAATAGAGGTGTGAAACAGGCTCCATTTATTGTTTTAAAGGGAGTAAATATGGCGGCAGTTCTGATAGAAGTTGGTTTTATTTCTAACCAGAAAGAAGAAAGTTTATTAAAAACATCGGAATTTAGAGAAAAAATTGCCCAGGCGCTCAGTCAATCAATTAAAGATTATGTCAAAAATATGCCTGAAAACATTTAAATAGGGGATTGAGATGGCACGAAGGAAAAGAAAAAAAAATAATTTTAAGTTCTTTTTCAATATAATAATATTGCTGATATTACTAATTGTCATATTTCTTTTAGTTCAAAAATTCATAATTCCCATGTGGCAAGAAATTCAGGTTACTGAAAAAGTTACTGACGATACTGTGGAAGAAGAGGTTTCGGAAGAAGTTGACGAAATTGAAGTAATGCTTTATTTTTCTGATGATAACGCGCAATATCTAGTCGGGGAGTCAAGGCAAATAAATCAAGCTGACAACCCACTTAAGCAGGCGATTGTCGAACTTATCAAAGGACCGGAGGATACTAACCTTTATCCTACAGTGCCAAAGACAACCAAAGTGAATGCACTGTATGTTAGTGAAGAAATTGCCTATATAGACCTTTCTTCTGAAGTTGTTAAGGATCATCCAGGAGGGAGTACCGGAGAATTGTTAACAGTCTATTCTATTGTAATGACATTAACTTCTTTTTCCGACATTGAAAAAGTACAGATACTTATAGAAGGAGACA
>CAYWJZ010000014.1:0-9583 GCA_964458635.1 uncultured Atribacterota bacterium | reverse complement strand
GATGATATGACAAAAAAAGAGCGTTTAGATAAACTATTAGTCGATAGAAAATTAACCGAATCCAGAGAGAAGGCTCGCAGAATCATCATGGCCAACATGGTAATGGTTGATAGAGAAAAAATAACCAAAGCTGGTACCAGGTGCAACATTGACAGTGAGTTAATCATTGAAAAGATTGATGATCGATATGTTAGCCGAGGTGGCTATAAATTAGCAAAAGCTCTGGAAGTATTTAACGCCGAAATAAAGAATAAGGTAGCAGTAGATGTAGGTGCATCTACCGGCGGATTTACAGACTGTCTTTTACAAAATGGTGCCAGAAAAGTATATTGCATTGATGTAGGCTATGGTCAGCTTGACTGGAATTTACGTAATGATAATCGGATAGTGAATATGGAAAAGACCAATATCAGGCATCTAAATAAGGAAAAATTTACTGCAAGGTTTGACCTGGCAACTATTGATGTATCTTTTATTTCATTAGCAAAAGTATTACCGGTAATCAAGGATATATTGAAGCCTGGTGGGGAAGTCTTTGCACTGGTAAAACCGCAGTTTGAAGCAGGAAAAAATAAGGTGAAAAAGGGAGGCATAGTTAGTAATCCGGAAGTTCACCGGGAAGTAATCATTGGGCTCATTGAAAATCTGGATAGGGAGTATCAATTTCAGAATATTACCTACTCTCCTATCAAAAATACTCCGGGTAATATTGAATATATTATTTATTTAATAAAAAACAGCAGAAATGGGTCTTTATTTTATAAAGATCTGATAAATAAAACAGTTACTGAAGCTCAGCACTATTTTTTAAAAACAGAATAACACCAGCAGGTAAATTACTAACTCCTTTACAGGAGCATTTTAATTGTATTTATTTGATTTCAAACAAGATTTAAAATTAGTCATCATTGTTTTCTTGTTAGGAGGAATCCTATCCCTCATTCTTTATCAGAAAATAAGAAACCTATTAAACAACAAAAAAGCAAAAAAAAGGTCATTTACTAGCAAGCGGGCGGAAAAAAAGGCGGAGAAATGGTTAAAAAGAAATGGTTTTCAGATAACAGACAAACAGCTTAGCAGGCCTTTGATTATCCAAACCGGTAAAACGCAACACCGATATCTGATAAGAACTGATTTTTTGGTAAAAAAAGGCAGCCGAAAATACATCGTAGAAGTAAAAAGTGGGCAAAAAAATAGTTCTATTACTAACCGAGAAACCAGGAGGCAGCTATTGGAATATTTTTTAGCTTATCATTCTTACGGAATAATCCTTTTTGATATGGAACATAAAAAATTTACAGAAGTTAAATTTTTATTGCCCCACCTTCATTCTAGATGGGTTGATAATATTATTTTTTTCCTGCTGGGTGTCTTGACTGTAATAGCAGGTATTTATTTACTGGAATAAGGAGAAAAAATGAAGATAAAAAAAGTTGGACTGACTATAAATGATGAGAAGGATTGTCATCTGAAAATTACCCAAAAACTCATTGATGAATTAATAAAAAATGACGTGGAGGTATTTGTTTCAAAAAAGATTGCCACTCGCCTGGAGAAAATCGAAAATATAAAAATATTATCCTCACCTTATAAGCAGATAAATATTCTTTTTTCATTGGGGGGAGACGGTACTTTATTGAGGGCTGCCAGGTTGGTATCAAAATACGGGATTCCAATTTGTGGGATAAATTTAGGTGGCCTGGGATTTTTAACCCAGATTGGAGTCCATGAATTAAGCGATTATCTCAGGTGTATCCTGGAAGGTATATATCAAATTGAAGATAGAATGATGCTTTCTGGCTATATTCTCAGAGATGAGAAAAAAATAGGGCAGTTCCATTGTCTTAATGATATAGTGATTGCTAAGAAGTTATTTGCCAGATTAATTCATCTGGAAACATATATCAACAAGGAATATGTTATTCATTATGCTGCTGATGGTCTAGTGGTCTCTACAGCAACAGGGTCTACTGCCTATTCTGTTTCGGCTGGAGGGCCCATAGTGCATCCCAGCATAAAATCTATGATCATTACACCAATTTGCCCGCATACTCTTTCGGCAAGGGCTCTGGTTATTCACCATAATGATGTTTTTAAGGTAATTGTTCGTTCAAAAGGAAAAGATGTCATGTTAACCGTTGATGGCCAGCAGGGTTTTGATCTAAAAGAAAATGATATCATAGTGATTCAAAAATCAAGGTACAAAACGCAACTGGTTACTTTTCCGGAAAAGAGTTTTTACGGAATCTTAAGAAAAAAATTAAAATGGAGTGGAAGGGTTGTTTCATAAATATTTGTCTATATTTTCAAATATAAAGATTATGAAAAAAGGTAAACATTGGTGGTTTTGTATATGCTTTCTCATCTGAAGATTAAAAACTTTGCCCTGATCGATGAATTAAATATAGAGTTTGAACCGGGATTAAATATTATTACCGGAGAGACTGGTGCCGGAAAATCAATGGTTATTGAGGCAATAAATATTATACTGGGAAGCCCTTCTGGCACTCATCTAATAAAAAGTAAGTCAGATTTTTTGGAAGTCGAGGCATTATTTGATCTTGATATGCCAACAGCTAAAAAACTAACATTACATGATGAAATTAATCAGATCTTAACAGGCAATGGGCAGTTGATCATCAGGAGACAAATTCACCATAAGAAAAAAAATAAATCTTGGGCTAATGGCCACCTTGTTCCCCTTTCCTTATTACAAAAAATTGGCAATTACTTAATAGATTTACATGGCCAGCACAGGCACCAATCCTTGTTAAATAGCGAGAGTCACATTGAGTTTATTGACAATCTGGGAAATGATACATTTCTTCAGAAGAAAGAACAGTTGAAAAAATGTTTTTCTCAATGGAAGTCCAAAACAAAACTAATAAATCAACTTTTACAAAACAGAGCTGAAAATTTAGCAAAAAAAGATTATTTATCCTTCCAACTTCAGGAAATTGATGCCGCAAAGCTGCAAGTGGGGGAAGATCTACAGCTGGAAGAAAAAATAAATATAATACGGCATACGGTAAAAATAAAAGAAATTATGGAAATGACTACCCTTGCCCTCTATGAGGGAGATGGAGAGGGAAGTTCCTCTTTACATGATACCTTGACACGTTTAATTACTCATTTTAATAGTATTACTGATTTGGATAAAAATATTAATAATATCAAAGAGCAATTAACGGAAGTACAGTTCAAAGTAGAAGATATTGCAGACCAGGTTATTGAATACAAAGATAGAATCGACTTCAATGCTCAGCAATTACAGGAACTTGAAGATCGTCTCAATATAATAAATCACCTGAAACAGAAATATGGTTCGAATTTGAAAGATATACTAAATTACCGTGACAGTCTGCAGAAAAAGCTAGACGGAATTGAAATTGATCAGAAAAAGGTGGAAGGATTAAAAAAAGAAAAGGAAGAAGATGAAAAAAAACTAGTGCAATTGTCCCTCCAATTAAATAATCAACGTAAGGTTATTTCTCAAAAAATAGAACAGGAGATCATTAAAGAATTAAAAGAGTTGAGTATGAAAGATTGTAATTTTGTCGTACAGATTAAACAACAGGAAGATCGGACAGGGGTAAAAATTAAAGATAAAAGCTACAAAGTTACTTCCAGAGGGATTGACCAAATAGAATTTTTCATATCCACAAATGCTGGTGAAAAAACAAAACCACTTACCGATATTGTCTCCGGTGGTGAAGTATCCAGGATTATGCTGGGGCTTAAATCCATTTTAAGTAAAGCTGATAATATACCCACTATGATATTTGATGAAATTGATAGTGGTGTAGGTGCCCGTCTGGGGGAAGTGATAGCCGATAAATTGTCCAACATATCCCAAAATCACCAGGTTATCGCCGTTACACATCTTCCCCAGATTGCCAGCCGGGCAAATCAACATCTCTATATTTCTAAATTTGTACAGAAAAACAAAACAGGGATTAACTTGAAAAGACTGGAGGGAAAAGAACAGTTAGCAGAGATTGCTCGTATGCTGGATGGTGAACAATATGGGTCTATAAGCCTGGAGCATGCCAGAGAAATGTTGTATAGAAAGGGTGTTTCTGAAGATGCAAAATAAAGAAAACAGAATAAACAAAACACTTCTTCAGGAAATCAAGAAACAGAAAGAAATACTAAGTACCTTAAAGGCAATTATCAATGCAACTGATGATGCTATTTCTGTAGTGAATGAAAAAGGAATTCACACTTTAGTAAATGATGCATATACCCGGTTAGTTGGTTTAACAGAGAAGGATGTTCTGGGAAAATCATCTAATATTGATATTGCCGAAGGAGAAAGCATGCATATGAAGGTATTGAGAACCAGAAAACCGGTTCATGGTGTTAAGATGAAGCTTGGTCCCAACAAAAAGGAAGTCTTGGTAAACGTTGCACCCGTAATTGTGGATGGAGAATTAAAAGGCAGTGTAGGAGTTGTGCATGACCTTTCAGAGATAAGAAATTTGACAGAGGAATTGAACCAGGTGAAGAAAAGAGTACGGCATCTGGAAGCAAAATATACCTTTGATGATATTGTTGGCAATAGCAGAACAATAGTTATAGCTAAGGAACAGGCAATTAAAGCTGCCGGGACTCCTGCTACCGTACTCTTACACGGTGAGAGTGGAACCGGCAAAGAACTTTTTGCTCATGCCATTCACAATCATAGCTCCAGAAATAATAAGCAATTTATTCGAGTTAATTGTTCGGCACTTACAGAAACACTTCTAGAGAGTGAACTATTTGGCTATGAAAGCGGTGCCTTTACTGGAGCCAGTAAAAAAGGCAGAAAAGGTCTTTTTGAAGAAGCAGATCGTGGCACGATTTTTCTGGATGAAATAGGAATGATGAGCCTCAATCTCCAGTCCAAATTATTGAGAGTTTTGCAGGAAAAAGAAGTGGTAAGAGTTGGTAGCAATAAACCCATTAATATTGATGTCAGAGTTATTTCCGCCACCAATATTAATCTGGAAAAAGCCGTTAAAAATGGATATTTTAGAGAAGATCTGTATTATCGATTATATGTTATCCCTATTTTTATTCCTCCTTTAAGGAAGAGAAAAGAAGATATTGCAACTCTGGTATCAAACATTATCAGGAAATGCAACCAAGAATTTGGTCGAAATATTAAAGATGTGTCACCAGAAGTAATCAATCTATTATTAAATTACTCTTGGCCGGGAAATATTAGAGAACTGGAAAACGTAATTGAGAGAGCCGTAATTAATATGAAAGTAAATGAAGATTTCTTGGATACCCACCATCTACCTGAATTTACTAGTCTTTCTAGGCACGCTATAAAAAATGAAGAAAACGAAGAATATACCAAAAAAACAACTTATCATAAAATTTCCGAATATGAAGCAAAAACAGGCATGGAATTAAAAGAAATCAAAAAAGAAACAGAAAAGAATGCCATTATCAGTACATTAAAAAAATTTAATGGAGATTGCCAAAAAACTGCCAACTATCTGGGTATTAGCTTGCGAACTCTCTATTACAAAATGAAAAAATATCAAATTAAGAAAATATATGACTTTCAGTCAAGTTAGAAATCATAAATTGTACTATAAGCATACCGCATACTGTTAAAATTTATGTAACCATTACTACCTGCTTAGAAGGTGATTTTTCATGGTTAAATAAATTTTAACCATGAAAATATCAAGATAAGCCATATGATCATTTTTCAGCTGAAATCCAAAGAATTATATTACTTGAAAATGCTCAGTTAAAGGGCATACCTCTTTTAGAAGCTCTTAACTCCACCCGCTTTGCGGGTGCGGTATTTTCTATCAGGCTTACCATAATATATTTTTAGCAGATAGCAAAATTAGCTATATTACGATTTTTGTTAATAATTGCAGAGGAATGCAATTGTTGTCATAAATATTAATTTTTTATACTTTAATTTTTTTATTTTATTCAAACTCCTGATCCAGAAAGAATTAGTAAAACTAGCCTAACATTCAATAAATAGGAATTATTGAAGACCTTCTTTTAAAAAGAGGTCTTTTTTAATTTTATTATCGTTAACTTCTGGCTTCATGGCACAAAAATTGCTTTTATATAGTAAATTAGAAAGGAACTTAGGAGGTTAATATGCAAGAGGGAAATAACTACAGGATATTGGTTATCAATCCTGGCTCTACTTCTACAGCAGTAGCAGTTTATGAAGGTGATAAGGAAATCTTTTCAGAAACAATACCTCATAGCACAGATAAGCTCAAAGGATTTAAAAAACTAATTGAGCAGTATCAATTTAGAGAACGACTTATTCTCCGCCTTCTGGAGAGAAAAAAAATCTCACTACAGGATTTTCATGCAGTTGTAGGTCGGGGAGGAGTTTTGAGCCCTCTACAGAGTGGAACATACTGTATAAATCAAAGAATGCTGGATGAACTAAGCGAAAGACCCCGCGTGGAACATGCTTCAAATTTAGGAGCAAAAATTGCCTATGAACTCGCAGAAAAAGTGAAAATACCTTCATTTATTGTTGATCCTGTAGCGGTAGACGAATTTGACCCAATTGCCAGAATTTCCGGGATGCCGGAAATTCAACGTGAAAGTCTATCTCATGCACTGAGCTCAAAAGCTGCAGCTAGAAAAGCAGCAAAAGAGCTCAGGAAGGACTATCAAGAATTAAATTTAATCGTTATCCATCTGGGAGGAGGAATTTCAGTTAGTGCACATCAAAAAGGCAGGATGATTGATGTTAATGATGCCAGCAGTGAAGGTCCTTTTTCTCCTGAGCGGACCGGCAGTTTGCCGGTACAGGCACTAATCAAAATGTGTTATTCCGGTCAGTATACGCAATCAGAAATGCGTAAAAAGGTGATGGGGAGAGGAGGAATTGTGGCATATCTTGGTACCAACAATACCTTAGAAGTAGAAGATGCAATCTCCAGGGGTGATAAAAGGGCTGAACTGATTTATCGGGCAATGGCATATCAGGTTGCCAAAGAGATAGGGGTAATGGCAACCGTGCTTAAAGGGAACGTTGACCGTATTGTGATTACCGGTAACGGAGCAGGAGAGAAGGGGAAATTAGGCAATTCATTTGTTAACTGGATAAAAGAAAGAGTTGAGTTTATTGCACCGATTATTGTTTATCCCGGGAGTGAGGAAATGAAGGCTTTAGCTTTGGGCGCTGTTCGGGTTCTTTCCGGAGCAGAAAAAGTAAAAGACTATCAGGTTTGATTTGTTTTTACTAATTTTTTTTAAAGAGGTGCTAAAGAAATATGTTAAAAACATTTGATGAGGTTATCAAAAAAGCCGCACAGTATGGTCCAAAAAGATTATCTATTGCTGTTCCGCAATCAGAAGATGTGATAAATGCAGTAGATCAGGCTAGAAAAAAGGATTTAATCGACGGTATTTTGGTGGGAGATAAAAATGAAATCCGCTCAATATGCAGGAAACTAAACATTAATCCGAATAATTATGAAATTATTGATAAAAAAGATAAGCTGGAAGCTGCCAGGACAGCAGTACGTCTGGTAAGTGAAAATCAGGCAGATTTATTAATGAAGGGCATGCTGGGAACTGCTCAGATCCTGAAGGCCGTTTTAGATAAAGAAATTGGTTTGAGAACTGACAGATTATTAAGCCATGCCTATGTATTGAAATTAAAAAATTATGATCGACTTTTAACTGTAACTGATGGTGCCATGAACATTGCACCTAATTTAGAACAAAAAGCGCAAATTACCCAGAATGTTATCGATTTCTGTTACTCCCTGGAGATTGAGAAACCCAATATAGCAATTTTGGCAGCAGTTGAGCTGGTCAACCCCAATATGCAGGCTACAATAGACGCAGCATCTTTATCCAGGATGGCTGAGAGAGGACAGCTTACCGGAGGGGTAGTGGATGGCCCTCTGGCACTTGATAATGCTATATCAAAAAAAGCTGCTCTTCATAAAGGAATAAATTCCCCGGTCAGCGGAAAGGTAGATGCAGTTGTCGTTCCCGAAATAGAATCAGGT
Source organism: uncultured Atribacterota bacterium (assembly GCA_964458635.1). Taxonomy (GTDB): domain Bacteria; phylum Atribacterota; class Phoenicimicrobiia; order Phoenicimicrobiales; family Stramentimicrobiaceae; genus CAYWJZ01. The sequence continues at coordinate 1,577 of CAYWJZ010000014.1, read as the reverse complement.
AATATCCTTGCCAAAGCCCTTGTCTATTTAGCAGATGCTGAACCGGCAGGAGTATTGCTGGGAACCAAGGCTCCGGTTGTGTTGGTTTCTCGTTCAGATACAGTCGAATCTAAAATTAAATCAATTGCTCTGGGAATTTTAATGAGTATTTTTCAGAAAAAGAACTAATTTATTCAGAGGAGGGTGTCATTGACAGGTTATTTTTATATATTGGTAATTAACCCTGGCTCAACATCAACTAAATTATCACTTTTTGAAAACGAGAAAGTTCTATTTCAGGAGACAGTTAATCATTCTAGTAAGTCTCTGAAATTGTTTAACAATATCTCTGACCAATATGAATTCAGGTTAAATGTTATCCTGAAATTTTTGAAAAAGAAAAAAATAAATTTAAAGAATATCCATGCAGTTGTAGGTAGGGGTGGTCTTTTAAAACCATTAAAAAGTGGTACTTATCGGATTAATAGCAAGATGATAAACCACTTGAAAAATGGTATTTACGGTGAGCATGCCTCAAATTTAGGTGCTTTACTATCCTATTATATTGCGCAAAAAACATCCGTACCAGCCTATATCGTAGATCCGGTAGTAGTTGATGAAATGCAAGAAGTAGCTCGTCTATCAGGCATTCCGGAACTCCCTAGAAAAAGTATCTTTCATGCCCTGAATCAAAAAGCGGTTGGCCGTAAAGCAGCACGGGACCTGGGTAAAAAATACCAGGATGTTAATCTTATTGTGGTTCATATGGGTGGGGGTATTTCTATAGGTGTTCATTATAAAGGGAAGGTAATTGATGTCAACAATGCCTTAAACGGGGAGGGGCCATTTACTCCGGAAAGAAGCGGCACACTTCCGGTAGGTGACCTGGTAAAATTATGCTTTTCCGGCAAATATTCAAAAAGTGATGTTATGTCTATGATCAAGGGTAAAGGAGGAATGATGGCCTATTTAAATACCAACAATGTAGAAAAGGTATTGCTGGAAATAAAGAAGGGTGACAAGTACTCAAGTCTCATAATAGAAGCAATGGCTTACCAGATATCCAAAGCGATTGGAGAGGGGGCAACTGTTTTAAAGGGGAACGTGGATGCCATTGTTTTAACCGGTGGGATTTCACACTCCAATCAATTTAATGAAATGATTAAGGATCAGGTTAGCTTTATCTCATTGGTTATGGTATATCCCGGTGAAGAGGAGATGCTTTCACTATGCCAGGGAGCCTTAAGGGTTCTGTTGGGTGAAGAAGAAGAGCAAATTTATTAAATTTATTTAACTTTCAGGAAGTAAGGAGGTTTTTTATGGCAAAGGTTGTTATTGACCGTGAAAAGTGTAAAGGCTGCGAATTATGTACTTTAGTGTGTCCCCAGAAAATTATGGTAATGTCCGAATCATTTAATAAAAAGAGCTATCATCCTGTCAAACAGATAAATTCCGAAAAGTGTACCGGGTGCGCATTTTGTGCCCTGGTCTGTCCGGATATTGCTATTGAAGTTTATAAATAAGGTCAAATAGAAATTTTGATTTGTTCTCAAAATCTTTAAGGAGGATTACCAATGGGAGAAAAATCACTAATGAAA
>CAYWJZ010000013.1:0-16797 GCA_964458635.1 uncultured Atribacterota bacterium | reverse complement strand
GGATAATCATTTCCTTGTGAATCATATACTCGTGTCACATTATTGCGGCTTTTTATTCTAACGATATCGCCTTCTTTGATAAATTGACTAGCTACCTCTATGGCAGATTCCAATAATCCACCGGGGTTATTTCTGAGATCTATAATTATCCCCTCTAGGGGTAATTCTGCAAAATTATTTAAAACTTCTTTTAACTCCGGGCCAGTGTTGGCATTGAAGGTTGAAATGCGAATATAGCCAATCCGGTCATCTTCCAGTATTTTTTCCTTTACTGCTTCTACTTTTATTGTATCTCTAATTATTTCGATCTCCAGCAAATCTTCCGAATCTCCCCTTTTGATACCCAGGGTGATGGTTGTGCCTTTTTCTCCTCTCATAATGTTTACAGCTTCGTCTAGGGTCATTCCTTTTGTTGCTTCACCGTCAATTTCCATAATATCATCACCGGTTTTCACCCCTGCCTGGTAAGCGGGAGTATCCTCTATCGGAGAAATAACAGTTAACTGCTCATCCTTAATAGTAACAATGATACCCAGTCCATCAAAATGACCCATGAAAATATTTTCCTGTTCACGTTGAAAAGTTACCGGATCCAGGAATCGTGAATACGGATCATCCAGTTCTGATAACATCCCCCGGATTGCGCCTTGAACCAATTTTTCTATAGCAATATCTTTTTCAAAATATTCACTTCTAACAATACTGATTGCTTCGAAAAAAGGCTCTAACTCATTGAAAATACTATCATTCTGTTCGTCGCTTTCTGTAATTCCATCTGTCGAATTAGCGAAGGCTATTACTGATAAGGTAAAAACTATTATTAGTAAAATTGATATTTTAAAACTTTTTTTCATATTAAAATCCACCTAATTTCTATCTATTTTTGTCCAACTAGAGATATACACTTTCACAATTATTTTGTACTAAAGCCAATTAAAAGGATCATCTGGTTTTCCTTCGACCCTTACTTCGAAATGTAATCGAGGAGAAGGTACACCTCCGCTAGTGCCTACCTGTCCAACTACTTGACCTTTGGTCACCTCGTTATTCATTTTAACAAGGACCTTGGAAAGATGAGCATATAAAGTTGTTATGTTTCCCCCATGATCCAAAATAACAATATCTCCATAACCTTTCACATTACCAATGTAAATCACCTTTCCAAAACTCGCAGCTCTGATTGCCTCACCCATCGGGGCGGCAATGTCAATACCGGAATTAAATATATCAGCATTTAATTTTTCCTGTTTTTGGCGTCCATAATTAGAAATAATTGATCCTTTCAGTGGTAATTGAAAGATACCTTTTTGCGGCTGCAAAGTTACTTCTTTTCTAACTGGTTCATTTTTTGACTGTTGTTGAGCCTTTTTTGCTTCTTCTTTTTCCCTATAAGCCAGCTCAATAATTTCCTGTATCTGAGCCGATGATTTTTCCAGCTCTTCCAGTTTGGCCAGATGATTCTTTTTTTCTTCTTCTATCTTGGCTATATATTTATTTTTTGCTTCTATTGATATTTCAATATTTTCTTTTTCTTTCTCAATTTCCTGTTCAAGTAATCTGGTTATTTCCTTTTTATTATATAAGCTATCTCTCTGACTTTTAACAATTTTAACCTGTTCAGTAACTTGCTTTACAATTTCCATATCATTTTCCAATATTTGCTCTAAATAACGATAACGGTTTAAAAATTGAGAAAAATCCCTGCTCTCCAACAAAACGGCCAGATATGTAATATTATTATATTTATAAAACTTTTTCAATCTATTTTTTAAGATAATCATTTGCAAATCCAGTTTATCTTGCTCTATTTTTAAATCTTCTTCAAGTTTATCTATCTGTTTAAGAGTATTTTCATAATTAGATTTGGCTGTTTGAAGCTCTTTTTCGGCCGTATTAAGTAAATCCTGAATCTTTTCCAATGATTGCTGATAATCTACTTCCTCTTTTTGCAGCCTAGCCAATTCCTGCTGGATTTCCTCTTTCCGTTGTTCAATTTGATTTAATTTTTCCTCCTGCTGTTCAATGCTAATATTCTGTTCTTCAGCAATTACATTACTGCTAGAAGAGATAGAGCAGAATAAAATTATAACAGTCATTAACACAGAGTAAATATATCTTTTTTTGTTTTGATAAAAATGTCTTTTAAATTTCTTCATAGTTAATCTTCCTCAGAGAAAGTAAGCTACCAAAAATACCAATCAAGCTACCTAACAAGGCAATTAATAAGATTAATTTCATTAATACAACCTGATCGGATATGATGGGTATAAAAGGAAGAATCCTTTTAAATTGATCAATAAAATAAAAGTAAGTTCTAATAAGAATAAATCCTGCTATAAGAGACGAAATAAGCCCTTTTAGAAAACCTTCAATTATAAAAGGCCAGCGAATGAACCAGCTGGTAGCTCCAACCAGGGCCATAATCTCAATTTCTTTTTGTCGTGAATGGACACTTATTTTAATTACACTAACCATAATCAAAGTAGCAATAAACACTAATATAAATATTATAGCAATTCCGGCTTTACGAATAAAGTGAAACAAAGAAACTAACCTCTCTGTTAATTGCCCGCCATAATTGACTTCTTCAATTCCACTGTATTGGGTTAGCTGAAAGGCAATTTCTTCTAAAAACTCAGCCTCGGTAACCAATATTTCTAAAGAAGAGGGTAAAGGATTTTCAGGAATTCCAGCCAATATTTCCTCTTGTTCGTTCAAATCATCTTTTAACTGTTGAAAGGCATCCTCTTTGGAGATATATCTTACTTCTTTTACTCCTTCTAATTCCCTGGTATTTTTTACCAACTGATTAATTTCCGTTTCAGAAATATTATCTCTCAGGTAAGCAACGGCAACCAGTTGAGACTCTATGTCTTCCATAACAAAATTTATGTTATAAGACATAAGCAAAATTGTCCCTACGATAACCATGGTAGCAGTAAGACTAACCATGGTCGCTAAACTCATAATTCCGTTTTTTTTAGTACTGAGGAAAGCCTCCTTGATATAGAAAAGAATATTTCTTAGCATTACTTTGAATAAATTCCTTTCTGAGTATCAGAGGTAATTTCTCCCCGTTCAATCCTGATAACCCGCTTTTGTGCTTTATCAACCATTAATTTATCATGAGATGCTACTATTACTGTAGTTCCCCAAATATTAATTTTAAATAATAATTTCATAATTTCCCAGGAAGTATCGGGATCCAAATTACCAGTAGGCTCATCAGTTAATAAAATCAAGGGACGGCTAACCACAGCTCTGGCTATACAAAGTTTTTGTTGTTCACCTCCGGAAAGGAGATGAGGGTTGGCATTTTTTTTATGAGACAGTCCAATTAAATTTAATATTTCATTCACTTCCTGCCTTATGATTGCATTTTTAGTACCGACTACCCTTAAGCTGAAAGCCACATTTTCAAATACATTCCTATCGTAAAGAAGTTTGAAATCCTGGAATACTACACCAATCTCCCTTCTTAAATAAGGAATCAGTGTTGGTTTTAATCTAGCCAGATTAACACCATCCACGATTACCTGACCCTTAGAAGGAAGTCCACCTCGATAGATTAATTTTAAAAAAGTGCTTTTACCTGCCCCGGTTGGCCCAATCAGAAAAACGAATTCTCCTTTTTTAATATGGATATTTACATCCCATAAAGCATGAATCTTATTAGGAAAGGTTTTAAAAACATGAAACATGCGTATCACTTATAATGATATTCCTTTCTACCAGAGATTAACTAAGGTATTTTTCTGTTATAAATTCATAAAATTGCCGAACATTACAATATGCCTTTTTCTCAAAATTTTCTTTTTTTTCATTTAAAATTGCCTGGATTCTCTTTTTGTTTGTACTTATATATTTTAACTTATTATCAATAATTTTAACAGTTAACTTATTTATATTTATCAATAATTCCGGTGTATTTAAATCATTGACAAAATTTCTTACTTTTGGGTCATAATCAATTGCTAGAAATGGTTTATTTTCCATAACGGCAAAAACAATAGAGTGAAACCTCATTCCAATGATTAACGACAATTTTCTATAGAGAACTAACACCTGTTCCGGGCGGCATTCATCTTCAATGCGTACGGCTGATGAATTTTTCATTCTCTTCATTATTTCCCTCATAAAAGGCGAGTCTATGTTAGCCTGAAAAGGGATAAAAAACAGATTAGACTGATATTTATCAATTAAATGGTCTGCTAATTTAGCAAATTGATCAAGTTTGTTATCATAATCCCGGGCTATTTCTTTACAATTTCTAAGCACTATCCCTATATTGGTTTTTTTATACGTCTCTTCAGATTGGTCTGATTTGGGTTCTATTTTTTTTGATTCTGATATTACTGTTTTTTTTAACAAAAAAGAAGGGTCAGCATTCACCTTGATCGATTTACCGCTAATACCTAATTCCTGTAAAAGGACTTTGGATGGCTTATCTCTAACCAATATCAAATCAACTTTATTTAAAACCCATTTGATTAACTTCCTGTTGAGGTCTTTTTCTATCGGCCCGATCCCCTGGGCATAGATAACGCATGGAATATTAAATAAACTGGCAAGAAATATCAAGCTTAAATAATAAAATACACTATACCCCTTGCCGGTTACATCTTGCAAAAGCCCCCCTCCACCACTTACAAATACACTTGTTTGTAGTATTTTTAAAATGACTAAAAAAGGATTTAGCCGATGAATAGAGTTTACCTGATATGATAACTTGGTTTTATGAGGATTGCGGGATAGAACAATAATTTTTTCTTTTGGGATGTATTTTGAAAATTCCTGAATCATAGCTAATAAAATGGCTTCATCTCCACAATTTTCAAATCCGTAATATCCCGATATAATAATTGAATTTAATTTATCAACTCCTTTTAACATTTAACCATGCCCTGAAATTTTTATTTAACAAGTAGAATATTGAAGCCAGAAGGATACCAAATAACAAACCCAACCAGTAACCATGAAAAGTTCTCAATAAGGAAAAATATATTGAAGTATGCACATGACAAAAAGTATTTATAAGAGTAACCGGTGCAACAGTTCCCATAACCAAAAGGGGATATTTTAAAAAGCGCACATGCAAGTAATTCATAGCAATAACAACAGACAATACAGGGTAACCAATTAAAAATTCCTTACTTCTAGGTCTGGCAACTAAGAAGCTCTCTAAAAATACTCTCATTTTTTCCTCTATATTAAGTACCGGCAAAAAAGAAAAATTCCCGGAACGTAAAATATAGATTACCATAAATATCAAGAAAATAAAAACCAGGAAAGCATGCTCAAATAATATTGGTTTTTTAAAATCATCAATTAGCAGCATCTTGTTTTCCTTGCTTATCCACCACAGATACAATATAACTAAAATCAAGGGGAAAATATAGGCAACTTTAATGCCACTAAAAAGCTGAATGGCAAGGATAAACTGGTAGTGTGTCAATAAAGCACCGATAAGCAATCCGCCGATAAGTGCTATAAACATTATTCGGCTAATCCCAAAAATGATTTCTTTAACTAATTGGATATAAGAAGAGGATCTTGTAGCTGAAAAACGATTAGATATATTTTCCTGAAAAGCTTCCTGAAATAAATAGTTCTTATTTTTTATAATCGCCAACACGGGGAAAACAAGTGCACCTGATAGTGCCAGGATTTTCATTAAAAATATTTTACCGGTAATAAAATAAATAAAAGGCAGGAAAATTAAACCAATAATAAATATAAAGTAACAGTATCTATTTTCAAAATTAAAAAATTCCATCAAAAGCAACACCCCTGCAGATATTATTCCCAAACCAATAATAAATATATAAAATAAAGGTATCTGGTATGTAGGAAACAGGCTTGCGGTCCCTATTTTATAATCATGGTTAGATAGCCCATCCTTGATGCTTTTTAAATAAGTAAGATTTTGTTGAATCAAATCCCCTTCACGACTACTTAAAAATGGATTAAGATAAAAAAGACGTATGTTTCTTTCCTGGGCTGCCCTTGTCCAACGGTCAATAGCCTTGTCTGTGGTAATGGATTCCATCTCTCCCTTGGTTATACTATGCACACGTACTGCCAGTTCGCTTGCTTTAGAGGAAATGGTATATATGCCTTTTTGGGAGGTGAATTCAATTACACCAAAAGGCAGATGATTATCTTTTAAGAATTGCGCGGTTTTGGAGAGCATTTTCGTAGATGGGTAACCAAGAGCTTCTTCCTCATCGAAAATAACCATGGATGGATTTTCTATTTTTGAAATCATTGATAATTTATAGTTGATAATCTCTGGTGTTATCTTGGGAGAGTTTTGGGGACGCAAGATAACATTAAACCCTAAAGACTTAATTTTTTGGATATATTCTTTTGAAAACCCCAAACCTAATTTTAATAACTCTTCTTGATCTCCTTGAATTTTTAGATAATAATTATCCCCGTCTAAGAAATATTCTTGAACCTGATTTGAACCAATATATAGTTGAAAAAAATTTTTCAATCTTTCAAAAAGAGCAGGGTCCCGACAGATCAAAAGTATCTCTCCCGGAAGAATGGATTCAAATTCAAAAAAAGCACTTTCATGAATCCAATTATACTTTGTTAAATCATTGGTATCCAAGTAAGAAATTTTACCCTGTAAAGATAACATTTCAATAGTGTCCTCATTAATTACAATACTGGAAACACCGTTTTCCTTTAACTGGCTCAGCAATTTATTTTCATCATAACCTTTTCTAGGGACTAATTCTCTTACCTTATTTAGACTCATTGCCATTTCTACATTTTTAAAATCACTTTCCAGTTCAAAGCGCTGTAATCCAATAATGACTGACATAATAAGAGAAATAAAAATAATAATAATGAGTATATATTTAAAAGTTAGTTTCATTTTTCCTCAATTTAAATTTTTTAAAAAATTTTTATTTTTTATTTGCAGATCATAAAATAATTATAAATAAGATATAGGATTATACATCTTCAATATCCTAGGCCAGATAATACATTTCTTTTTGTGGGTCTTTTATCTAAAGTGTTAGCATATCAGCTGGTCTTCTTTTTATGTTGTTACTGTAGCAAGCTTAGCATGACACCAGCAGCTACAGCAGTTCCAATTACTCCGGCAACATTAGGTCCCATAGCATGCATTAGTAAAAAATTTCTGGGGTTGGCACGCTGGCCTACGGTTTGGGCTACCCGAGCTGCCATAGGCACTGCTGACACTCCTGCAGCCCCAATTAGAGGATTTATCTTACCACCTGTCAATCTATACATTATCTGGCCGAACATAACTCCTCCGAATGTACCAAAAGCAAAAGCTATTAAACCCAAAATAATAACCTTTATTGTTTCAATTGTTAAAAAATACTGCGCTTCCATAGTAGCACCGACACATGTTCCCAGGAAAATAGTTACAATGTTGATTAACTCATTTTGTGCAGTATTTGATAATCTATTGACCACCATACTTTCACGGAACAAGTTTCCTAACATCATAATCCCAATAATAGGAACAGATGCCGGTAATATCAAACCGACAAAAATTGTGCTAATAATCGGGAAAAGTATTTTTTCAACTTTGGAAACCGGACGAAGCTGCTTCATAACAATTTTTCGCTGTTCTTTAGTGGTAAACATTTTCATGATAGGAGGTTGAATCAAAGGAACAAGTGACATATAAGAATATGCTGCAACTGCAATAGCTCCCAAAATATGGGGAGATAGTTTAGCCGCCAAATAAATGGAAGTTGGCCCATCGGCTCCACCGATTATGGCAATAGCCGCCGCTTCCTTTAAACTAAAACCTATTAGAACCGAGCCTATCAGGGCATCTGAGACTCCTAGCTGGGCAGCTGCTCCTAAGAGGAATGTTGCCGGATTTGCCAATAAAGGCCCAAAATCTGTCATTGCACCAATGCCCATAAATATCAGTATGGGAAAAAGCTCATGTCGAATTCCAAATGATAATATATATAAAAATCCTCCTTCTTCCATTAAACCTGTAAAAGGAATGTTCACCAGGATGGCACCAAAAGCAATTGGTAACAATAATAATGGCTCATACTTTTTCACAATAGCAAGATACAGTAGAATAGCTCCTACCAGCATCATAATGAGACTTCCTGGGGTAAGACCGGTAAAACCAGAAATCCTGGCAATAGCTAATAGTGAATTGATAAAATTCATCTTTTTCTCCTTTCTGCTAATTATTCAATAATTAGCAGGGTATCATCGGTTTCTACCATGTCATTTATGGAAACGGATAGCTTTTTTACTTTTCCACTGGTGTTAGCAATTATTTCATTTTCCATTTTCATTGCTTCCAAAATCAACAATGTATCTCCCTCATTAACACTATCTCCTTCTGCGACATTGATTTTAAGGACTTTTCCAGGCATAGGAGCTTTTACCTCTTCACCTTCTTCTGTACTTTGGGAAGGTGCTGGTTTCTCTTCTGTTTTTGTTTTTTTTGTCTCCTCTTTTGCAGATGGTTCTGCTTGTTTTACCTGTTTAACTTGAGGGGTTAACGGAGCTGAAGCCTGTGTGCTATTTTCGCTTTTTATTTCTTCAACTTCTACTATATATTCTTTGCCATTTACTTTAATCTTAAATTGTTTCATTATCTTAAAATCCTCCTCTTTTTCTGGAACTTATTGAAACTCTATTTGACATGAGATTCTGTTTTCCGGATATAGTCCAGGGACTTACTTCGGATGGTACAGTTCTTTTGATGTTAATAATTTTAATTTGAGTCATTGGTTTTGACATAAAAATTGATATGGCAGCAGCAATTGCGGCAATCAATTGTACATCATCTTCCTCTTTATTTTGTACTACACTATTTTCCGATGTAGTTGATCTTACTTTTTCTTTTCCTGAAAGTTTGATCTTTTTTTCCTCAGCTTGTTTCCTGGAACTTAATTTTACAATCTCACGTAGTCCAATCATTAGCAAAGCAAGCAAACTCAGGATAATAAAAACCAGGATTATAACTGTAATTGCTATTTTAATGGCTCCCTCTAGACCTACATACATATGACACTCCTTTTTTTAAACTAGAAGATATATAAATCTTGCATTTTATTATTTTTAACTTAAATTATACTGGAAAATTACCATGTTTTTTCCCCGGTAGGTTCTCTCTTTTTGTGGAAAGCATTTCAAAACTTGTTATTAACCTGGGTCTGGTTTCTCTGGGGTCAATCACCATATCAACATAACCTCTTCTAGCTGCTGCATAGGGATTAGAAAATCTTTCCCGGTATTCATCAATCTTTTCCTGACGGTATTTTTCCGAATCTTTTGCTTCAGCAATTTGTTTTCTAAAGATAATATTAGCTGCTCCCTGTGGTCCCATTACCGCAATTTCCGCTGTCGGCCAGGCTATGACCTGATCAGCTCTTAAATCTTTACCACACATTGCCAGATAAGCTCCTCCATAGGATTTTCTGGTTACCACCGTTACCTTGGGAACAGTGGCTTCAGAGTAGGCATACAATAATTTTGCACCATGTCGGATAATACCTCCAAATTCCTGTGAAGTACCGGGTAAAAATCCAGGAACATCAACCAGGGTTAATATCGGGATATTAAAGGCATCACAAAACCTAACAAATCGAGCAGCTTTGTCTGATGCATTAATATCCAAGCATCCAGCAAGTACTTTTGGTTGATTAGCTATAATACCAATGCTCTGTCCATTAAGTCTGGCAAATCCGGTAATAATATTTCGGGCATAATGTTCGTGCGCTTCAAAAAAGTCCTTATTATCCACAATATATTTTATAACATCTTTCATTTCGTAGGGTTTATTGGGATCTATCGGAACGATATTCAGCAACTCTTCTTCCATACGATTTGGGTCATCCTTATTTTCTCGAACAGGTGGAGTTTCCATATTGTTGGAAGGTAGATACCCAATCATTTCTCTAACAGACTTAAATACTTCCTGTTCATTCTCGGCAGCAAAATGGGCAACACCGCTCTTTTGGTTATGTGTCATTGCACCACCTAATTTTTCTGAAGAAACATCTTCGCCGGTAACTGATTTTATGACACTTGGCCCAGTAATATGCATTATTCCTATCTTTTTTACCATAAAAACAAAATCCATTATTGCTGGAGAATAGACTGCACCTCCCGCAGCAGGACCAACCACAACCGATATTTGCGGAACAACGCCTGAGGCTATAGTATTTCGATAAAATATCTGGCCATAACCGCTTAAAGAATCGACGCCTTCCTGTATTCGGGCACCACCGGAATCATTGATACCGATAATAGGGGCTCCCATTTTCATAGCCATATCTATTACTTTACATATTTTTTTGGCATGCATTTCTCCCAATGAACCACCAATAACCGTAAAATCCTGGGCAAAAACATATACTAAACGACCGTCAATGGTTCCATATCCGGTTACCACGCCTTCTCCAGGAACTTGCTTCTTTTCCATGCCAAAGTTTATACAGCGGTGTTCTACAAAAATATCCAATTCATTAAAACTATCCTTATCCAGGAGCAAATCGATTCTTTCTCTGGCAGTTAATTTTCCTTTCTCGTGCTGTGCCTGAATTCTTTTTTTACCCCCACCCGCTTTTACTTTTTCGGTCTTTTCCTGTAGTTTATTCATTAAATCATTAATTGATCGTTCCATTCAGCTTTCCACCTCTCTTTTCGCTTCATTATTAAATTGAAAAATTTGCTTATATTTAATATGTCCAAAATTTATATTAAGCTAAAACCATTTAAACTTTACCACCTTTAAAGAAATTGATATTAAAGTTTTATTTCTCTGGTCTGCGCTCACAAAGCTCTATCAAAATACCATTAGTGCTTTTGGGATGCAAAAATGCAATGCGTGCACCTCCTGCTCCATAGCGAGGTTCTTTGTCAATTAATCGCACGCCTTTTTGCTGTAATTTCTCAAGCATAATATTTAGGTCATCTACCTCAAAAGCAATATGATGTATACCTTCTCCTCTCCTTTCAATATATTTAGCAATATTTCCATCTGGGGAAGTCGATTCCAACAATTCGACTTCACTTTCTCCAATTGGTAAAAATGCAACTTTGACATTTTGTTCTTCAACTACTTCTTCCCCTGAGTATTCCATTCCTAGAATATTTTTAAAAAGATGAAGTGAATTTTCTAAATTTTTTACAGCAACACCAATGTGATCAATTTTTTTAAACACCCTATTTACCTCCCTTAGATATTTTATCCTTAAAAAAGACAGAAAGTTTTTTAACGGCGTGGTATGGATCGTCATCCTGTTTTAGAACTTTTTCTACTTCTGTCTCTAACATCTCTTCTCCAATGAGCTGGAAAAACATTTCCCGCCAACTTTCTTGAAAAAGATCGATAATTTCTTTTCTGGTGCGCTTTTTTCTCCTCTGAAGCATTTCTCCGCAGCTATTGAGATAATCAATACGTTTCGCTATTTCCTTCCATAAGAGATCAAATCCAATGCTCTCAGTACCTATAGTCTTAAGAATTGGAGATTTCCATTTTCCTTCTTTTTCATTTAGATGAAGCATCATTTCAATTTCCGCGATCAATTTATCAGTCCCGTCCCGATCAGCTTTATTTACCACAAAAATATCTCCGATTTCCATTATTCCGGCCTTAATTACCTGAATATCATCCCCCATTCCCGGCATCACTACAAGTAAAACTATATCAGATACTTTAATAACATCAATTTCTGATTGCCCGACACCTACAGTTTCGATAAAAATAAAATCTTTTCCCATAGCATCCATAATTCTAATTACTGCCTGTGTTGATCTAGATAATCCCCCCAAATGACCTCTGGCACCAACGCTTCGTATAAAAACGTCCTTATCTGTAGTCAAATCCTGCATACGTATGCGATCTCCCAGTATGGCTCCACCGGAAAAAGGACTGCTTGGATCAGTGGCAATAATTCCAATTTTTTTATCTAGCTCTTCCCTTAAATATTTAGTCAATTGATAGGTAATTGTACTTTTACCTGAGCCTGGTGGACCAGTAATGCCTATAATAATTGCTTTGCCACTAAATGGGTGTATTTCTTTTAGAATAGGTTGAGCTTTTTGAAAATTATTTTCCACCATAGTAATCAGTTTAGCTACTGCCCTGCTGTCGCCCTGTAGTACTTTTTTACTTAAATGCATAAAATACCTCGAATTTAAAGCTTTCTAATTGCCTCCTTTCTAAATATCCGCTATATTAACTACTATTTTTTTTACTAAATTCTGCTATTTTTTTAGTATCAGTGCCAGGAGTAAAAATTTCTTTTACTCCTATTTTCTTTAATTCAGATATATCCTCTGTGGGTATAATTCCACCGGCAATAACCAGTACATCAGTCATTTTTCTTTCTTTTAATAATTGAAAAATCTTGGGAAAAATATACATATGGGCTCCAGAAAGAATGCTAAGCCCGATTGCGTTTACATCTTCCTGTACTGCTGTTTCTACAATCTGTTCCGGGGTCTGTCTTAGTCCGGAGTAAATTACTTCCATCCCTGCATCTCTTAATGCCCGGGCTATTACTTTGGCTCCTCGATCATGCCCATCTAAACCCGGCTTGGCTACCAAAACTCTAATTCTGGATTTTTCCATAATTCACCTTCCTTGAAACTAAATCTTTATGGATTCTTTGTATTCACCAAAGACCTCTCTCAGCTGATCACATATTTCTCCAAGTGTGGCATAGCTTTTTACACAGTCTAAAATATACGGCATTACATTGTGATCAGATTTTGCAATATCTTTTAAGAGGTTTAGTTTTTCTTTGACTTCCAATTCCTTGCGATTATTCTTAACATTTTTCAGTTTCTTCACCTGCTTTTTTTCAATTTCCGGATTCACTTTTAATAAATCTTTCATAATTTCTTCTTCAGATTGAAATTTATTAACGCCGACAATAATTCTTTTTTCGCTTTCTACATCCTTTTGGTATTGATAGGCGCTATTTTGAATTTCTTTCTGGATAAAGCCTTTTTCGATTGCCTTGGGAGCACCGCCAAGTTGTTCGATCCGGTTAATATAATCCATTACCGCATCTTCTGTTTCTTGGGTCATTTTCTCAATATAATAAGAGCCTGCCATCGGATCAACTGTTTCAGTTACACCACTTTCGTGAGCAATAACCTGCTGTGTCCTTAGGGCAATTCTAACTGCTTTTTGTGAGGGCAAAGAAAGTGCTTCATCACGGGAATTAGTATGCAATGATTGTGTACCACCTAAAACTGCCGCCAATGCCTGTAAGGTAACCCTGATAATATTATTATCAGGTTGCTGGGCAGTAAGCGTACATCCAGCAGTTTGTGTATGAAAACGAAGCATCAATGATTTGGGATTAGTAGCACCAAAACGTTCTTTCATAATTTTTGCCCATAATTTTCGGGCTGCCCTAAATTTAGCAACTTCCTCAAATAAATCATTGTGTGCATTGAAGAAAAATGATAATCTTGGTGCAAACTTGTCAACATCAAGACCCTTTTGTACTGCAGCATCAACATAAGCAATGCCATTGGCAAGGGTAAAGGCGATTTCCTGTATTGCTGTAGATCCAGCCTCTCTGATATGATATCCGCTAATACTGATAGTATTCCATCTGGGTAACTCTTTAGAACAATAGGCAAAGATATCAGTAATTAATCTCATGGATGGCAAGGGAGGAAATATGTATGTTCCCCTGGCAATATATTCTTTTAAAATGTCATTTTGAATGGTACCATTCAATTTATCGGCAGAAACACCTTGCTTTTCAGCTACTGCAATGTACATTGCCAGCAGGACAGCTGCCGGAGCATTGATCGTCATAGAGGTACTTACTTTTTCCAATGGAATTCCTTCAAACAATATTTCCATATCCTTTAATGAATCAATGGCTACTCCCACTTTGCCCACTTCACCGTGAGACATTGAATGGTCAGAGTCATAACCAATTTGTGTGGGTAAATCAAAAGCAATGCTTAGCCCGGTTTGACCATTTTTCAGCAGATATTTATACCTTTTGTTTGATTCTTCAGCATCTCCAAAACCGGCATACTGCCTCATTGTCCACAATCTACCTCGATACATGGTAGGCTGTACACCTCTTGTGTAAGGGTAATCTCCCGGGAAACCTAAATCATTTAAATAGTCAAAATCTTCTAAATCCAGTGGGTCATATAGTCGCTTCACCTCTTTATTGGAACCCGTTACAAATTGTTCTTTCCTTTCGGGAAATCGATTCAAAACCTTTGCTAATAATTTATTTTCCCACTTAGTTCTGGCTTCTTCTATCTTTTTTTTCTCTTTGTGATCCAAGTTGGTCACACCTCCCTACTTCTTTTTCCATAACAAGATCTTCTACTAATACATCAATTTTTTTGATATTAATACCGGTGATATAATCCAATTCTTTTTTTAAAACTTGTTGAATATTTTTCACAATATCAGAAATATTTTCTCCATAGCGTAAAATAAGGCTCATCTGTATCAAAATACCTTCTTCATTTATATTGATTTTCGTTCTTCCAAGCCTGATTACATCTTTGAAGTCTTTAATAGTAAAAAAAATAATGTCCAGAATGGCATTTTCGGAAATAAATAACTTACCGAAATAACTAAAGGGCGGGCGGACAACAGCCCTTTCTCCAATTTTACGGTTTTTGTATCTCTTTCTATAAAATATTTCCAAAGATTCTACCAAATTTATCGGAAATTTCCTTTGTAATTCTATTCCCGGCAAAGGTATGATATGGGTTCCTTCCCTGGAACGACTATTTCTAGCAATCTGTATTTCTTTTTTGCTGGCAATATCCTCTATTTGAATTGTCTGGCTCACAGGAGGAAGTTCCAGAGTTTTAACAATTTTATCGATCATAGCTTTTGAAGTACCCAGAACCATAAGCTTTTTTGGTTTCTCAAGTTCTAGGACTTTCTGCACAACTTGTGCATGCTCTTTGTCGAAAAATATAGCTCTTCTAATAGCCTGTATCCTGTTGGATTCCTTTTTTGCTGAAAATCCGGCTAATATTTTGTCCTTTTTAATCAATAATCCGTCATCGATAATATATTCAATATTCTCTTTATGCGCAATCAATATAGCTTTGTGGCTCTTACCGGTACCACTTTCTCCTATCAGAGCTATTACTTTCATATTAACTTAATCAACCCTTTTAGTTTTTTAAAAATATTGCGATGACTTTAATAATTTCCTTAAATTCACTTTTAGTTTTTACTGAAAATGTTTTCCTTTCATTATTATCAGAATATTTTTGTAATTCCAATAATAATGAAAGGAATTGCTGATTTATTAATGCAACATTTTACTGAATTAATGGAAAAAGTACAATCCTATTTTTTCGTTCTTACCCAGCCTCTACCTTCTACGGCGCGAGCTACTCTTCTTACCGCAATAACATATGCTGCATCTCTGGGATAGAAATCTTCTTTTTCGGCCAAATCTGCTACATCGTTAAATGCGTCAGTCATGATTTTTTCCAGTTTCTCGATAACTTCATCTTCTGACCAATAATAGTTCATATTATTCTGCACCTGTTCAAAATAAGAAACTGTTACTCCACCAGCATTGCAGAGAAAATCCGGTATCAGATAAATATTTTTTTCTTTAATTATCTTATCCGCAGCCGGAGTAGTTGGAGTATTTGCTGCTTCAGCATATATTTTTACACTATCAAAATCAATTTTATTTACATTATCGCCATGAACAGCTGAGCCCAATGCTGCCGGCATTAATACCGTTACCGGTTTACTTAACCAGGCATCTGCATCTTCCTTTTTCCATCCAAAAGATTTGGCTTTTTCTTGATTGATTGTTCCAAATTTATCCAGAGTATCAGGTGCAAACAAATCTTCTGGATTAATACCATCTTCACTACTATAAGTATATGCTTTCTTGTCATTGGCATCCCAACAGGAAATAGCAATTACTTTTCCGCCATATTCTGTAAATTTCTTCACCGCATAGGAAGCCACATTTCCGGCACCCTGGATGGAAAGTGTCGCATCTTTAAAATCTATATTCAATCTTTTAAGCGCTTCTCTAACACAGTAGATTGCTCCAAACCCGGTAGCTTCTGTCCTACCAAGAGAACCACCAACTCCAACTGCTTTACCGGTAACAACTCCTGGTTTTCTGCTTCTGGCTATAGTATCATATTCATCCATTATCCAGAGCATATCCTGTGGATTAGTTGCCACATCAGGTGCAGGAACATCCATTTCAGTCCCGATAAAATCATATACTTTTCTAACCCATCCACGGCAAAGCTTCTCGGTTTCCCGATCTGAAAGTTCTCTGGGATTACAAACTACACCCCCTTTACCTCCGCCTAAGGGAATATTTACCACAGCACATTTCCAGGTCATCATCATGGCTAAACCTCTGACCATATCAATGGTTTCATCTTCCGCAAATCTTAGTCCACCCTTAGCAGGACCACGTGCAGTTGAGTGCTGAACTCGGAAACCTGTAAAGGTTTTAGTTGTACCGTCATCCATCTCTACCGGAATGCGTACTCTAATTTCTCGCTCTGCTTCCCTGAGAAATTGGCTAACTGGTTCACACAGATTACACTTACTGGAATTACTATCAAATTGTGCTTGACAAATTTTAAAGGGATTTATTTATTTATCTGTAGACCTTTACTCATAACCTCCAATTTATTTTTTACTATTATTATTTTTTTAAACTTTTACCCGATGTTAACTAGTTATAAATTTACCTGGACCCAATCTTACCATCACCTACTGCCGCTATAATCGTTGCCGCCCCCCTTACCCTATCCCCACCTGAC
>CAYWJZ010000012.1:2955-17391 GCA_964458635.1 uncultured Atribacterota bacterium | reverse complement strand
AGTGATGATAAAATTTATAATAGCAGGAATAAGTCTTACCAAGCAGGATAATTTTTAGGTATAATTATTTATTTGCACGAAAATATAATTCTATTTTACCCAAAAAAACAAGCCACATAAAATAAGGCAATGCAATAGCCCTTTTGAATCTTTTAGGCTCTTTAATTAATCGAAAAATCCATTCCATACCATGGTTTTGCATCCACAATGGCGCCCTGGGTATTTTACCGGAAAGGACATCAAAACTTCCTCCAATTCCAATACATACCGGAACACCTAATTTATCCTTATGTTTAGATATCCATATTTCCTGCTTCGGGACACCCATACCTACTAACAAAAAATCCGGTTTTTTCTTCTGTATTTCGCAGATAAGTTCCTTTTCACAATTATCGCCTTGAAGATCACCGTCTTCTATCTCGGCTATATAACCATGATGGTAACCTACAATATTTATCTGCGGATAGTCCCTTTCCAGATTGTTTACCGTTTTTTTAATTATTTCTTTTTTTGCACCCAATAGATAAAGACGGTATTTTTTTCTTACCGCTAACTGGCAAATTTGATTAATTAGATCAATACCAGTAATTCGTTCAATAAGTGGGTTATCAAGGGTTGCCGTTGCCCAAAGGATGCCTGCACCATCGGGTGTTACCAAATCTGCTTCTTGGGTAATATTTAGATATCGACTATCCCTTCTTGCCCTTAAAATAGCAAGCGTATCGGGAGTCACCACATAATTCGGCTGTTTCTCCCTGACAAACCAATCAAGTTTCTCTACAGCTTGCTGACAATTGATTCGGTCAATTGGTACACCAAATAATTCTATTCGCTGTTTGTCTTTATTAAAATGAACAATATCTTCTTGGCATATGACCCTCTGTTTTAACCAATAAAAAACAAGGTATCCCAATATTGTCATGGCAGTGAATAAATAAAAATCTTCCCATATTGATATAACAACAGCGATCAGGCTTAAATAAACACAGGAAGAAATAATAATCATATTGGCGCCCTTCCAAGAAAACCCTAAATCAATCAATTGTTGTCTTAATTTACTCTCATTTATAGTTTCTAAATAATCATCCCTGAGAAAACCTGCAATAAAAGAATAAGAAGTATCAACAATAGGGAATCCCAATATTAAAAATGGTGTTAACAGGGTCAAAGCTGCGGTACTCTTCAACACTCCTACAATAGCAATAATTGCAAGCATAAATCCAAAGAACATATTGTAGGAAGAAAAATAATTTCCTTTTTTTTCTGGGATTCTTTTTTTAAAGTAAATTATAATTGAGGAAAAAACAATTAAAAATAGAGATAAAATTTCAGCCAATACTAGTCCCTGTCGTTGAAAAAGAGAAACAATCAAAAAAGTCATAGAGGCAATAAATACAATTGTAGGTGTAATGTCTCCCAAGTCATCTGTTTGACCCACAGAATTAGTAATAATAAGCAACCAGATAATAGTAATCGGGATAGACAAGTTTGTAAGGTACCAGTAGTTTCCAGAATTATTTCTTAAAAATTCTATTTTTACACCTACAAGGATAACTAAAAAAGCTATAAATCCCTGAAATATTAGTTTGATCCAGGGGGATAGCCTTTTTTTTTGTTCAACTTTACCTAATAATATCATAAATAATCCAGCAACACATATACCCGCTATTTTAATTAAAAAAGATACCCAATCAGTCAAAAATCCCTCCAGTAATACCTTTTAGAGGTAGTTATTGGCTTTTAAACCATTCCACTGTTTTTCTCAATCCATCTTTTATATCATTTTGTGCTTCCCATCCCAAAAATCTTTTTGCTAAATTACACTCAAGTATATTTTTCCTTAGATCTCCAGGACGAGGTGGGCCATATTTCGGTTTTAAAGAAAAATCAATTACTTCCTGTAAGTAGGCAAACAATTGATTTACAGATATCCCCTTACCGGTACCTATATTAAGGGCATTAAAGTTAAAATTATATTTTTTTCTTTTTAATGTTTGTAGCTTTGATAATTTTAGCATATTTTTTATACCGAGTAAACATGCGTTAGCAACATCTTCCACATATACATAATCTCGAATATATTCACCATCACCGTTAATAACGGGAACTTCACTATTTAACATTTTATGTAAAAAAATAGCTATAACCCCTGCCTCTCCACTGGGATCCTGTCTGGGTCCATAGACGTTACCGTAACGTAAAGAAATATAATTTAAGCCATAATAGTGATAATAGAAATTCAGATAATATTCTGAAGACATTTTGGCAATTCCATAAGGAGAAATAGGAGAAAGTGGATAACTTTCTTTGATTGGAAATTTCTCTGGCTCACCATAGACAGTACCTCCACTTGAGGCAAAAATAATACCTCTAACATTGTTTTCACAAGCGCATTCTAACATGTTTAACAGCCCCATTATATTTCCCTGTGCATCCACTTTTGGGTGTTTGATAGAATAAGAAACACTGACCTGGGCTGCCTGGTGACAAATATATTCCGGTTTTTCACTTTTGATAAGATCCTTTAATTGAGGGCCATTAATATTTAAATGATAAAAATGTGCTTGTTTATTTATATTTTCTTTTCGCCCACCGGATAGATCATCAACAACTACCACATTATATCCTTTGTTTATAAATAAATCTACAATATGGGATCCAACAAATCCGGCTCCTCCGGTCACCAACACTTTTTCTCTCTGCCCCATTATTTTCCTTCCAATTATTTATTATTGCATGGCAAGCTCGCCAAATCCTAAGAAAATTTTAGATTAGCATTTACTTAATTAGTTAATAGTTACTTAGTTAATTTGTTAGTATGCTTTTTATTAATTAATTAGCTGGTTAGCAAGCTTTCCAGCATATACACCTAATACTTTTCAACTAAATATTAAAAAAGTAAAAACCACTTCTATAATCTTTTGTTATTTATACCTATTTGAGATATTAAACGATATAATGAATACGGTATACCGTATACTATTTTTTCCCGAATATTGTTCTTTCTTTTTTCAGTCTCTTAATTTCATCTCTTAATAATGCTGCTCTCTCAAAATCCAATTGCTTTGCCGCCTGGTTCATCTCATTTTTTAAAGATTTTAACAATGCACCTAAACTGCTCTTTGGCAAATATTTTGCTTTCCCCTCACCTATAGAGTCTCTTTCTTCCTCCAGGTTAATATCTTCTGAATAAATAAGGTCATCTATTGGTTTTTGAATAGTTTTTGGGGTAATATTATTCCTCCGATTAAACTCCAGCTGTATTTTTCTCCGACGATTTGTTTCGTTTATTGCTCTTTCCATAGATTTTGTTACTTCGTTACAATACAAAATAACAGTCCCGTTAATATTCCGGGCAGCTCTGCCCATAGTTTGGATCAGAGAAGTTTCTGATCTTAAAAACCCCTCCTTATCTGCATCAAGAATTGCAACCAAGGAAACTTCAGGTAAATCCAGGCCTTCCCTTAAAAGATTGACTCCTACTAATACATCAAATTTGCCTTCCCTTAAACCCTTTAGAATTTTGATTCTTTCTATTGTACCAATCTCTGAATGGAGATATCTTACTTTGATGGCAATATTCTGGAGATAATCAGCCGTATCTTCGGCCATTCTTTTGGTTAAAGTGGTAACCAGCACCCTCTCCTTATTGGTTACTCTTTTCTTTATTTCGGCTATCAGATTGTCAATCTGAAACTCTGCTGGTCTTATTAAAACTTCAGGATCAACCAAACCTGTAGGTCGAATAATTTGTTCCACTATCTGCTGACTTTTTTCCGCTTCATAGCGTCCAGGAGTGGCTGAAACAAACATAACCTTACTAAGATATTTTTCAAACTCCTGAAAAACCAATGGTCTGTTATCATAAGCAGAAGGTAAACGAAAACCATATTTAACAAGGCTATCTTTTCTGGATTTATCACCAGCATACATTCCTCTGATTTGAGGTAAGGTAACATGGGATTCATCAATGAGCATAAAAAAAGGTTTCGGGAAATAATCAAGTAATGTAGCGGGTGGTTCACCGGGATTTCTTCCGCTTAAATGTCTGGAATAATTTTCAATACCGGTACAATAACCAAATTGTAATAACATCTCTAAATCATAATATGTTCTCTGTTTTAATCTTTCTGCTTCTAATGGTTTATGATGTCTTTGAAAATAAGCCAAACGTTCTTTTAATTCCTGCTTAATTGTTTCACTCGCTTTTTCTACTCTTCCATGAGTGGTAACAAAATGTTTTGCCGGATATATGGCAATTTTTTCTTTTTTCTGTACTTTATGCCCGGTCAAAGGATTAATCTCATGTATTGCTTCAACTATATCACCAAATAATTCTATTCTGATAGCATTTTCAGAATATGCGGGAAAAACTTCAACTATATCACCTCTAACTCGAAAATTGCTTCGCTGAAATTCAATGTCATTCCTTTCATACTGTATATCAACCAGCTTTCTAACAATTTTATTTCTCTCGCATTGTTGGTTTTCTTCCAGCAGCAAAACCAATTTTGAAAAATCAGATGGGGAGCCAAGCCCATAAATGCAGGATACACTGGATACAATGATAACATCATCTCTTTCCAGCAATGCAGCAGTTGCCGCTAATCTTAACCGGTCAATTTCATCATTAATTGAAGAATCTTTTTCTATATAGGTATCGGTTCTGGGGATATAAGCTTCCGGCTGATAATAATCATAATAGCTTACAAAATAACCCACAGCATTATGCGGAAAAAACCTTTTAAATTCATTACAAAGCTGAGCCGCTAATGTTTTATTATGTGAAATAACCAATGTAGGTAACTGTAAGGTTTGAATAATATTAGCCATAGTAAAGGTTTTTCCCGACCCGGTAACTCCTATTAAAGTTTGCATATTCTTCCCTTTTTGAAACCCTTGATTTATTTTTCTGATAGCTTCCGGTTGATCTCCCTCGGGAGAATAATCGGAAGCCAATTTAAATTTTTTTTCCATCTTTACTAACCCTATAATTATAAGTAAATAATACGCCTGTGCAGCGGGCAGCTCGCAGAAGCCTTTAGCCCTCTAAGAGAAACTAATTTTTTTATTATTGCTGTGAAAGTATCTTTATAAGTTCGTCCCATATTCGGATTACTTGTGCTTTCATCTGTTCGATTGATAAGCTATTATCAATAACATAATCTGCCATACGTGCCTTTTCCTCCATGGGTATTTGGGATTTAATCCTTTTAACCGCTTCTTCTCTCGACAAGCCATTTCTTTGGTAAAGTCTTTTGATTTGTTTTTCATAATCAAGGTAAACAACAATAGTCCTATCCACCAGGTAGTCAATATTTGCCTCATACAACAATGGAGCATCTACGATACATATGGTATCCCGAGTAGATTTATCTTTTATTTGATTTATCATTCTTTTTATTTCACTAATAATTTCAGGATGTGTTATTTGGTTTAATAAATTCAATTTATTTTGATTGGAAAAAACAATTTGGCCTAATTTTTTGCGATCAATCTCCTGATTATCTACTAATATTTCTTCTCCAAAGTGCTGGACAATATTTTTCCACACTTTTTGATGTGGACGCATAATTTGATGTCCAATTTTATCGGCATCAATTATTTTTGCACCTAACCCTTGCAAAATTTGCGCAACAGTTGTTTTTCCGGAAACTATTCCGCCGGTAAGACCTACGATTAGCATCTTCAAAAGACTATCTCCTTTTAGTAAATATTGCACCAGTAAAGCAGGTGGCTTTCAGACCCCTAAAAGGTGCTAAATTTTTCTCTCTTTATTTGTTTATAGTTTTTACTTATATTTTAACTAAATATGTCTAAGTAATATTACTATTTGCTTTATTCCAAATCTCCCCATCGATATCCTGTCTTAAAATTAACAATAATCGGGAGACTCAATGACAAACTATTTTCCATAATTTTTTTTACCAGCAAAATTCTTGCTTCCAGTTCGGATTTAGGTATCTCAAAAATCAATTCATCATGAATTTGTAGAATTAACCCACTGGAAATCCCTTTCGATTCTATTTCTTGATTTATTCGGATCATAGCAATTTTAATTAGGTCTGCTGCAGTTCCTTGGATTGGCGTATTAATTGCAGTTCGTTCATAAAATTCCCGGATATTTTTATTTGGACTATCAATTCCTTCCAGATACCTGATGCGATTTAACATTGTTTTTACATATTTATTTTTTCTTGCTGAGGCAATTTGGCTTTCTATAAATTGTTGCACTTTATGATATTTTTGAAAATATGCTTCAATATAATTTTTTGCATCTTCACTGCTAATCCCGAGATTATTAACCAAACCGTAACTGCTCATACCGTAAATAATACCAAAATTAATTGTTTTGGCAATTCTTCTCATCTCACCACTGACAATATTTTGCTCGACATTAAAAATTTGGCTTGCCGTATAGGCATGAATGTCTTCTCCCTGGGAAAAAGCGTCCAATAGTTTTTGATCTTGTGACAAATGTGCCAGTATTCTTAGTTCAATTTGAGAATAGTCAGCAGATAAATAAATATTTCCTTTCTCCGCAATAAAAGCATTTCTAATCGCTCTTCCTAATTCTGTCCTTATCGGTATATTCTGTAAATTAGGATTATTGCTGCTTAATCGGCCAGTAGATGTTCCTGTTTGATTAAAAGATGTATGTATTCTACCAGACCGAGGGTTAATTAATTTGGGTAATTTATCAATATAAGTATTCTTTAATTTTTCCATTTCTCGATAAGAAAGTATTTTTGCTACTATCTCATGTTTTTCTGACAGCTTATGCAAAACTTGAGCATTGGTTGAATAACCTGTTTTAATTTTTTTGACAGTCGGTAGATTTAATTTTTGAAATAAAATGCAGCTTAACTGTTTGGGAGAATTCAAATTAAACTTTTCACCCGCCATTTTAAATATTTCACTTCTGATTCCTTCTATTTTTTTAGCAAATTGTTGTGACATTTCTTTCAGGAAAGCAGTATCAAGCTTTATTCCAGTTTTTTCCATTTGATAAATTACCCGAATAAGCGGAAGCTCAATATTACGGTAGAGCCTATCCATATGGTTCTTTCTCAATTGATCCCACAGGGTATTTTTTAGAGAGACTAACAATCTGGCCTGATTGCAAATATTTTTTTCTTCTTCTGATATACCTCTCCCACTTAGATTTTGGCAGGAATAAGCTATATTAGCACTCTCCAGGTAAAGGTCGATTAATTTTGTTAATGAATATTCCTGCTGGGAAGGATTTAACAAGTAAGCGGCGATTTTAATATCAAAATAAGGATATTTAAGGAAAAAACCATTATCGCGTAGACAAACCCAGATACTCTTTAAATCAAATCCTATCTTTTCTATTTTTTCATTTTGAAAAAGAGAAAAAAGAAAATTGTTTATTTTTTCAATCGAGATGGATTCCTTTTTTGCTATTAATTTATCATTTGTGTCGATTTTCACCAGAAATACTTCATTTTTCAGAGCAAAAACAACTCCATCAAATTTATGGTAGTCATGTATTTTGTTAGTTTGCTTGATTATAAATAAAAAAGAGAACATATTTTCTGATAAAATGCTTCTTCCCAAAGATTCTAATTCCCGGTCATTATTAACCTGATGTATAACAAGTTCATTTTTTTTAATATCTTTATCTTCGATTCCGGCTTCAGGAATTCTTTCCAAAAGTTTTTTAAACTCGTATTGCTGAAAAAGTTCACGCAATTGTGCATAATCAGGTCTATTATGGCTTAAACTATCAAATTTTAAATTCAAATTTATATCTCTGCTGATTACCGCTAAATCTTTACTTAATAGCGCCTGTTCCTGATATTCTTCTATTTTATTTCTGAGGGAGGTTTTTTTGATCTGCTGCTTATTTTCAATAATATTTTCCAGATTACCAAGTAATTGAAGAAGGTTTTTGGCAGTTTTTTCCCCTATACCGGGAATTCCCGGTATATTATCTGATGTATCACCTTTGAGGCCAATATAATCAGGTATTAAATTTGGAGAAAATCCTAACATTTCTTTAGCAGATTCAAATTGGTATTCCTTAACTTTAGAAATCCCTTTTTGCATTAATATTATTTCTGTTTCCTCATCAACTAATTGTAATAAATCCCGATCACCGGATACAATAACCGGCTTATAATCACTTTTTTTTGTCTGATCAACAATAGAACCAATAATATCATCTGCTTCATATCCTTCTATCTCAATGGAAGGGATATTTAATTTATTTACAATTTCTTTAATAATTGGCAGTTGATCAATTAATTCCTGGGGCATTTTCTCACGTTGTGCTTTATATTTAGCATACTTTTTATGACGAAAGGTAGGTTTTGGGGTATCAAATGCAACAATAATACCATCTGGTTTCTTTTCCTGCAATAACCTCATAAGTACTAAAGCAAAGCCATAGGCAGCATTAATAAGCTGTCCGTATGTGGTAGTCAGCTTTGGCAATGCAAAAAAAGCACGATATATTAATCCTTGACCATCAATTAAATATAACTTTTTTGATTTTTTACCCATTATCAATATTCCGCTTTCTTTCATAAGAAGGTTTCTAGTCAGAAGTTTCCCATAAACATCTCTTTAATTTATTTTTTTCTGTTAACCTTTTTAACTTTAACTGTTATTGAACTTGACATTACAAATAGTCTAATCTATAATTTTTTAGGATGTTTCAGGAAATGTTT
Source organism: uncultured Atribacterota bacterium (assembly GCA_964458635.1). Taxonomy (GTDB): domain Bacteria; phylum Atribacterota; class Phoenicimicrobiia; order Phoenicimicrobiales; family Stramentimicrobiaceae; genus CAYWJZ01. The sequence continues at coordinate 8,695 of CAYWJZ010000012.1, read as the reverse complement.
ATTATGCCGAAGTGGCGAAATTGGTAGACGCACTGGACTCAAAATCCAGCGAGCCTCACAGCTCATGTCGGTTCGACTCCGACCTTCGGCACCACTTTACCTAATCTTCTTAAGCCGTGTTGCCAAACCAAGCCTTACAGTTTTCTAAAAATTCCTCTATTTCTGAAATTACTTCCTTATCATATTTTATACCAATTTTATCATTTACCTGTTGATAATAATTTTTTTGCGGTGTCTTGAAATGAATAATGATACGATTTTTACCAGGATGTTTTTTAAATATCTTTTTTAGTCCCTTTAATTTCTCTTCATCAAGTTGATCTATATCTGTTTCAATATGCAAACAATGAGAATTGGCTGATTTATTTTCTTTCATATTATTCTTTTGTTTTTCTTTTGCCTGGTACTCATTAATTTGGGTAATAGATTCAGCAAGTAACTTTATATTGAATTCCATGACATCCATACGTCCTTCTACGATGACAATATTCTCTTCTCTGAGTACTTCCTTGAAATCTTCAAATGTTTTTGGAAAAACAATAACGTCAATAGTACCTTCTAGATCTTCTAAGACAAAATAAGCCATCATATTCCCATTTTTGGTTGTTTTTCGTCGAATACTGGTAATAATTCCCCCTAATACTAAACGACTTTTATCGGTAAATCGATGTAGTTGAGAAGAATTGGCAGTAACTATCTGTTCTAATTTTTGACGATAGTCATCAAGTGGGTGATGAGAGAGATAAAAACCCAAGGTTTCTTTTTCCATTGTCAATAGTTCCTGATCGGTAAATTCCTCAACTTCCGGTAGTGATATATTGTCCTGTTGTTCGTCATGAGAATCCTTAGCCATCAAGGCAAAAATATTTGTTTGACCATTTCTTTTTTCTCTTTGAATTTCCTGTCCCAGGCTTATTGCCTTTTCCAAGATATTTAACATTTGAGACCTTTTATTACCGGTCGAATCAAATGCACCACATTTTATTAAACTTTCAATAACTCTTCTATTCATGGTTTTTAAATCAACTCTTTTACAAAAGTCGAAAAGTGATTTAAAAACTCCATTTACGGTTCGCTCATGAATAATATTTTCAATAGCACCCCTACCTACATTTTTTACAGCAGCCAGACCAAATCGAATAGCCTTGTGGTCAACAACGGTAAAATCACTCAAGCTTTCATTTATATCCGGGGGTAATATTTTAAGATTCATATTCTGACATTCTTTAATGTATTTAACCACTTTATCGGTATTTTGCATTATACTGGTCAGAAGAGCTGCCATGTATTCTACAGGATAATGAGCTTTTAGATAAGCTGTTTGGTAAGATACAAAGGCATAGGAAACACTATGTGATTTATTAAATCCATAGCCGGCAAAGTAGGCAATTAAGTCATATATTTCTTCAGCAGTCTTTTTTTCAATACCATTTTTAACAGCACCATTAATAAATAGCTGGTGCTGTTTTTTCATAACTTCCTTTTTCTTTTTTCCCATCGCCTTTCTCAGAATATCTGCCTGTCCAAGCGAAAAACCTGCTAATTCACTGGCAATCCGCATTACCTGTTCCTGGTAAACAATTACTCCATAAGTGTCTTGTAAAATCTTTTCTAATTGGGGATGCAGATATTTAATTTTAATTTTCCCTTTTTTTCTATTGATAAAATCATCTATCATGCCGCTTCCCAGCGGCCCGGGTCTAAATAAAGCCAGAAGAGCAGTAATATCTTCAATGTTTTGGGGCTCCATTCGTTTGACTAAATCTATCATTCCTGAACTCTCCAGCTGAAAAAGACCACAACAATCCCCTCGAGAAAGTAGTTGATAGACTTTTTTATCATTAAGGGGGATGTTATCAATATCAATATTTTCTTTTCGGGTATTACGGATAATCTTTAAAGTATTATTTATGACAGATAGAGTTCTTAACCCCAAAAAATCCATTTTTAATAAACCCAGTGATTCAAGTTCCTCTGCTGCATACTGTGTTGATACTTCTCCGTCAGAAGTTAACTGAAGTGGCACAAAATGGGTTAAAGGTTCTTTGGATAATACAACACCTGCCGCATGAGTTGAGGCATGTCTTGACAAACCTTCCAGCTTTGAAGAAACCTCAATCATTTTTTTGATTATTGCATCATTTTCCATTCTATTTTTTAATTCAGGCTCAATCTGTAATGCCTTTTCGATGGTCATCTTAGGATCCATAGGTATAAGTTTGGCAATTTTATCAACCTGTCCATAGGGAATTCCTAAAGCTCTTCCAACATCACGTATTACTGCCCGAGCTGCCATCGTCCCGAAGGTAATAATCTGGGAAACTTTATCGCGTCCATATTTTTTACTAACATATTCAATGACTTCCCCTCTACCTTCGTAACTGAAGTCAATATCAAAATCCGGCATACTAATTCTTTCAGGATTTAAAAACCTTTCAAAAAGTAGATTGTAATCTAAGGGATTAATATTGGTTATATTAAGACAATAAGCAATAAGGCTTCCAGCAGCAGATCCTCTGCCCGGCCCTACCATAATATGATGTTTTTTAGCGTAATTAACAAAATCCCATACAATCAGAAAATAGGTAGCAAAACCCATTTTGTTAATGACTGTTAACTCATAATCCAAACGTTCATTAATTTCAGTGGTGATATTTTTAAATTTATTTTTAGCACCTTCGAAGCATAATTGCCGCAGATAATCATTATCAGTTAATTTTTCAGGTATATTAAAATCAGGGAGATGGGCATTACTAAAATCAATTTGCAGATTACATTTTTGGGCAATCTCTACTGTGTTTTCCAGGGCTTCGGGAATATCAGAAAAATGCTGCTGCATTTCTTCCGGAGTATTGAAATAAAATTCATCAGTGCTTAATTTCATCCTGTTAGGGTCATCAAGATTGGTGGCAGTTTGGATGCAAAGCAAAATATCATGAGCTTCTCGGTCTTCTCTATTCATATAATGCACATCATTGGTTGCCACCAGGGGAATTTTTAATGAATGGCTCAGTTTGACCAATTGCTGGTTTACTTTGATCTGCTCCGGCATGGTATTATTTTGTACTTCCAAATAAAAATCTTCTTTGCCAAATATTTCCTGATAGGTTATCGCCAATTTCTCCGCTGCCTGGTAATTGTTTTGCAATATCATGCGTGGTATTTCACCTTTTAGACAAGCAGAGAGACCGACTAAACCTTCGCTATATTCACTTAAAATCTTCTTATCTATCCTGGGTTTATAATAAAAACCTTCCAAAAAAGATTTAGTTACCAGTTGTATCAGGTTCTGGTAACCTTTCTTGTTTTTGACCAAAAGAATTAGATGGCTGGGTGATTCCTTTTTCCCGTTTGACTTATCTTTTCTACTATGGGGAGAGACATACATTTCACAACCAATAATAGGTTTAATATTATTTGCAACTGCTTCTTTATAAAATTGAATCACGCCATACATGACTCCATGATCTGTTAGAGCCAGGGCTGGCATATTACATCTTTTGGCTTTGGCAATTAAATCTTTAATTCGACAAGCTCCGTCTAGAAGACTAAATTCTGAATGTACATGAAGATGTACAAAGTTCTGTTTATTTGACATAATTCCCAATCTTTCTAAACTCTTTAAAAAAGTGGAAAGCCTTTGTGAGGCTTCCCACTTTTTTCTTAACTATATTAATACTATCATAAATACTTGTTTTATTTCTACGTATTTAGCACTATATTTCTAATTTTTCCATTCTTTTTTGCAAAGTAAATATTATTTAAAGAATATTTTAGCAAATTCTAGCCATCCCGGATCAACTTTTTTAATCTCATTAGTTGCTTCCTCCAGAGGAACAGCTATAACTTTGTTACCTCTTAAAGCTGCCATTTTCCCAAAATCCTGTTCTTGTATTAGTTCCAGGGCTTTGACACCTGTACGTAATCCCAGTATTCGATCAAAAACAGTAGGAATACCTCCTCTTTGCATATGCCCAATAACTGCATGCCTTGTTTCAATACCGGTTTTTTCAGTAATAATATCCCCTAAAGTCTGCCCAATTTCCCGCTTTTTTAGAATCATATGGCCAAATTGGTCTAACTCTTCTTCTTCAGAGCCTGTTCCAGGTAGTTCAACCCCTTCTGATACTACTACAAGAGCATATTTCTTTCTTGCATAAACACGTTGCAATTGTTTACACATACCGTCAATATCCGATTCTTCTTCTGGAACAAGTATCCAATCGGCTCCGGAAGCCAAGCCGGTATACAAAGCAACCCAACCTGCGTGTCGCCCCATAACTTCAAGTATCATTACCCGGTGATGAGATTTTCCCGTATCTTCCAAACTTTTCATTGCTTCAATAGCTCGAGTAACAGAACTGTCAAAACCAAAAGTAAAATCAGTTGCTGATAAATCATTATCCATGGTTTTTGGAGCTCCTACTACATTCACTTTTTTCTCCTGGTATAATTTGCTGGCAACACCCAGTGTATCCTCTCCTCCCATGGCTAAAATAGCATCAAGTCCATAATTATTAATTGTGTTTATAACGTTCTTCACTCCTCCTTCTATCTTAAAAGGATTGGTTCGGGAAGTTCCTAAAAAAGTTCCTGCTTTATCAATTAATTCTTCTACATCTGTTAAATCTATTTTGAAGAGATTACCTTCTATTAAACCCTTCCAACCATCTCTGATACCAAACACCTCATAATGATAATCAAAGGCGCGATATACGGCTCCACGAATAGCTGAGTTTAAACCACAACAATCTCCTCCACCTGTTAATATTCCTATTCTCATTGACATCATACACCTCCGTAATTCATTTTTATTCCTAGCCAGTCATTATATTTTAAAATAATAGCTATTATGCCTTAATATTCGATCCCAATACCCTGATCCTTCCTCTTATAACTTCTTTAGCAGATTCTTTGGCAGGAGCAAGCACCTTTCGAGGATCGATCTCATCAGGATTATTAGTAAGGTATTCCCCTGCTGCCTTTGTAAAAGCCATTCGAATACGAGTATCGATATTAATTTTACTGATTCCTGCAGCGATTCCTTTTTTTATTTCCTCATCACTGGCGCCGGATGCACCATGTAAAACCAACGGCAAGCCAGTTAGGTCTTTTATTTCCTCTATACGTTCTATATCCAGCCTGGCAATAAGCTCTCTACAACCATGGATTGTACCTACCGCTGCTGCCAGTGAGTCAATTTTCGTTAATTTGACAAATTTTTCAGCTTCCTTCGGATCAGCCATAAAATCCTTAATCCTTTCACGTGCCACTCCTGGTTCATCACTGGAATCCATTTTTCCAATCTGCCCTATTTCGGCCTCAACCGGAATATTGCAGGTATGGGCCATCTCTACAACTTTTTTGGTCATAGCAACATTTTCTTCAAAAGAAAGCTTGGAACCATCAAACATTAATGAGGTAAATCCAGCCCGTAAACAGCGTATATTTTGATAATAATCTGTCCCATGGTCTAAATGCAACACTACTGGTATAGACACCTTTTCAGCCATTGTTTTAACCATACTGACTATCATTTCCAGTCCGGCATATTTGATTGCTCCCTGCGAAGCTTGCACAATAACCGGAGCACTTTCTTCTTCTGCGGTCTCAATGATGGCTTGCACAATTTCCATGTTATTGGCATTGAAAGCCCCCACAGCATAATGATTTTTCTGAGCATCTATCAACATTTCTTTACTTGTAACTAATGGCATATTGCTCTCCTTTTAATATGAAT
>CAYWJZ010000012.1:0-2855 GCA_964458635.1 uncultured Atribacterota bacterium | reverse complement strand
TTACTTTCAGTATCCTTCAAAAAGATTGATTCTATTTTGCGGTTCTTCCCCATAAAATATGCGGGTGATATTGTCATAGACAGACATTATATTTTCTTTAATTGCCTTATCACTATATCCGGCATTATGAGGCGTCAAGATAACATTGGTTAATTCATGAAACGCAAATTGACTGGGAAATCTATCTGGATGTTCCTTATCAGGGTACTGATACCAGGTATCAATAGCAGCCCCCGCTAAAATACCATTTTTTAAAGAATAGAATAATGCTTCTTCGTCGACAACCTTTCCTCTACCTATATTAATAAGGTATTTGCCTTTCATAAGTTTTAATTTATCCTCATCAATCAGGTTTTTTGTTTTGTCGGTTAAAGGTGTAGCAATAATGATAAAATCAGAATTTTTAATCACATAATCTGTCTGGTCAGGCATTCCTAAATATTTTAACCCATATTTTTTTTCCAACTGCTCCTCTTTCTTGAATGAGCGTTTTATCGCATAAACATTCATGCCAAACGATATTGCTTTTTGTACAATTTTCAGACCTATCGAGCCAAGACCAATAATTCCTAAATTTCTTCCATTAAGTTGGATGGTTGGCTCTTTGGTAATAAATCCATGCCATTTTCCTTTTCGCATATCCCGGTCATTATTTATCAAATCTTTTGCAAGGGCCAACAACAAACACATAGCATGCTCTGAAACAGCATGACTATTGCCATGGGTATTGGATACCGCAACATCGGTAAATTTTTTAAAAACTTCTAAATTCTGTTTATCAACTCCGGCAAAAGGAATTTGAAAGAGTTTGAGTTTTTTCGCTGCCCGGAGATCAGATTCAGTTAATGCCCCTCCCACAATAACATCTGCAGAAGCAATCTGGTTTTTTATTTTATCCATTCCTTTCTCTGGAAAAATAAATTTAAGGGGCAATCCCTTTGGATTATTAAATTCTTCCAATATTGTTTTCCATTGTTTCCGACTAACCATCTTGCTCAATATTAAAACATTCATTTCTTTATCACCTTTCTTGTTCATTTGTGCTTCTCTGTTAGTTGAGCATTTTCGAGCAGCTACAATATGCTTGCATTCTAAATTCCATTTTTGACAATGATGTTGAAAGTCATAACAATCGCAATCAGGAATTCCCAGGTCTACCCGGTATGTTTTTTTACTTTTCTTGCTCTTTACCAGGAAAATATCTCCTTGTTGGGATACGCTTAAATCCTTAGAAGCAATTGCTCTCTGGTTTTGTTCTTCCTGAATTAATAAATTTCTGGCCAAATGATCGGCTAGCTGATTTTCTTCTCTACGATTCCAGATAAAAAATACGGGGATTTGAATTTTATACAACAAATTCTGTATTTTTTCATAGAGAGGAGTAATTTTGCTATTTCTTACCTTGAATTCTTTATTTAATTGTTTCACTACTAATTGGCTGTCACAATAAAATTCCACTGTTCTGGCAGTAATACCTTTAATTTCCTCTAATCCCCTGATAACTGCCCGATATTCGGCAATATTATTGGTCCCGTTACCAATAATCTCATTAACTTTCTTCACTAATTCACCATCCCGATAAATAACAACACCAATAGCCATTTTCCCCGGATTAGGAATACATGAACCATCAACACGTACTAATAATTTTGACATAATACTCCTTGTTTGTTATTGATATTTCTCTTTTAATTTGGTCCTTATTAATTTTCTTAAAGATTCTATTTCATTAATTAAATAAACTTTTCCTTCATCTTGATAAGTTTTTATCCAGGAACCTACCTCAAAGCGAAATAAAATTACTTTTTTACCATAGTTTAAAGCAAGGGCAATTTCCGATATCGTTCCCGCCCTGCCGGGAAGTACTACAATAATATCACTGGTTAAAATATTTATCACATTTCTGGCTATACCCATACCTGTAGCTATGGGTATATCAATATATCCAGAGGCCCAATGAGCGTCATCAGTAGGTAATACACCAATGGTAATGCCACCTTTTTCTTTGGCTCCTCTGGCAGATGCTTCCATGACTCCAGATGCTCCCCCTCCATTTAACAACACCCACCCTTCTCTTGCAATCATTGCTCCAACCTGGTAGGCATAATTTTCATCTTCTGGTGAAACAAATTGTGAACCACCCATCACACCAATTATTATTCTTTTTATAACAAATCCCTCCTTTAGAGAAGCTAAGATATTTTCTTCTCCATATATGATCTTCTCTTAATAAATTAAAGCATATTTATTTTGTTGAATTTATTTTATTTATAGTATATATTATATACGCCATCAATTTATTTACCAACCATTTGACATTTTAAAATAATTAGCTAAAATGTTGTAAATGAGAAAAGGATTACACTATATTCTCATTGATTAAAAGGAGTTATTTGATATGGACAAGAGAATAGAATATGCCTTTGAGCATTCAAAAGTTTTAAAATGGCCAAAACAACTACTTTCTTCCTTTGGTTCATCAGAAGTCCATTATCATGTGTTAACTGAACCAGTATATCAGGAATTTACCAAAGGAATAACTGAAACGGTTGTAAGAGAAGGAAAGGTTAGCTGGTTCCGACCTCAACTTTTAACACCGGGCTACATATTAAGAATTGAAGGATTTAGCGATGAAGCTAAAAATGCTTTCTCATCATTAGCCAATGAGATGCCTGACCTTGCCAGTATTTTATATCGATTTCATTTTAAAAGAGAAGTTGATTCCATGAATTTCGTTTCCGGTAGTTTAGAATCCGTTGCTGATAAAATTTCCAAAGATATTGACAATAGAAATGATAATCTAGCTGCTGTTATTAAAGGAGTGGGAGATTTGTGGGATATTTCCTTATCTAAGT
>CAYWJZ010000011.1:17041-18647 GCA_964458635.1 uncultured Atribacterota bacterium | reverse complement strand
TCACCAATCATATGATTTATTTTAATATCATTTTCTGCTATTTCCTCTGCCTTGAGTAATATTTTTTCCTTCAATTCACAAGTTGTATATCTTTTTTCCTCTACAATGTTCCAAATCTCTTTCAAAGCCCAAAATAAGTTGATAGCAGTAGGCCTGGTTGACAATAATTCTATTTTCGCTTTTTCTAATTCACGTATGAATTGAACACTACTTTTTTTTGTTGAATTGTTAGCAGCAAGAGCCATTCCATATGCTGCAGCGGCACCAATAGCAGGAGCTCCCCGAATCACCATTTTTTTAATTGCTTTTGCAACTTCGTGATAATCCTTGCAAGTCAATATTTCCAGCTTGTGGGGTAGTTTTCTCTGGTCAATCATTAATACAGCATTTTCTTTCCATTCAATTGTTCTTCTCATAATATAAATAATCCCAATTCAAAAAAATTTTTTATATATCAAGACATAATATCACACCCGCGTAGCGGGTGACTTTAAAGTTAAAAATATTTCAGTTTGCATAGCTTTGTCTTTCTGGTTAAATAAAAATCACACTCAATTAATAAATAAACAAGTTAATGATCCCCAGGCTGGTCCAAGTAACAATAATGCCGGCAATGATAACACCGCCAACCATCATAGGGAATGCATACCAAAAACGTATACCAAATAAAAAAGCAGCTACTGAACCAGTCCAAACGCCTGTTCCGGGAAATGGTATGGAAACAAAAAATAATAAAAACAATGCCCCATATTTTTCATAGCGCTTTTCATGTCTCCTGGTTCTTTGGAATAACCAATTGAAAAATAAATCAAACACATGCCACTTTCGTAAAAAATTCGAGAACGGCTTAAGGTATATTAACAAAAAAAAAGCAGGAACAAGATTTCCCAAAACAGCAAAGATATAACTTGGTAAAGCCGGTAAATGATAATAGCTGATAGCAATTGGAATTGCTCCTCTTAATTCAGTTACTGGTAACATAGCTAGTAAGGCTATCTTAATAAAATTATTCATTAATATTGCTTATTAACCTTTTTACAAGTTTGGTCATCATTGGCTCTGACTGGGCAGCTGCCTTCAATATTTCCTTAAAATGGATTTTCTTTATCACACCATCAACCGCTAAATCAGTAATACATGATATTCCCAGGACCTGCATTCCCATATGATTGGCAACAATAACTTCAGGAACCGTAGACATGCCTACTGCATCAGCCCCCATTTTTATGAGAAATCGATATTCTGCCGGTGTTTCCAGCATTGGACCGGGCAACCCTACATAAATCCCTTGATGTAAGCGAATACCTTCTTCAAGGGCAATATCTTCAGTTATTTTTCTTAATTCTCGGTCATAAGCCTCAGACATATCTGGAAACCGGGGACCAAGTTGTTCATCATTGGACCCGATTAATGGATTATTTCCCATTAAGTTAATATGGTCTGCAATCAACATTAAATCACCTCTTTTAAAGAAGCGATTCATTCCTCCAGCTGCATTTGAGATAATAATAACACTAGCACCCAATTTATTCATTACTCTTACAGGAAAAGTAATTTCTTGCATATTATATCCTTCATAAAAATGAAACCTACCCTGCATTGCTAC
>CAYWJZ010000011.1:0-16941 GCA_964458635.1 uncultured Atribacterota bacterium | reverse complement strand
TTCTTGGTGACTTTTTGTTATTCTTTTTTCTTATATTTTGACTGAATATTTTTAAGCAATATAATTGTCAGAATTCGTTCGGGAAGTTCTAAACTCTCGGAAACGCTCGAAAATACTCCTTTTTAATCCACTTCCTGCTTACATGGGTATAGATCTGGGTAGTAGAAATATCCGAGTGACCTAACATTTCCTGAACTGTTCTTAAATCTGCGCCATTTTCTATTAAATGAGTTGCCAGTGTATGTCTTAGTGTATGTGGTGTTACTTTCTTTTTGATACCCGACATTACGGCATATTTTTTTACCAGGTAAAATATCCCATGGCGTGAAAGAGGTTGTCCATGACTATTTAAAAACAACAAATCTATTTCTTTGTTTTTTACCAATTTTGGCCGAAAAAAATTAATATAATCCTGCAAAAGCTGGTCTGCTCTCGCATTGAATGGAATCCACCTTTCCTTACTTCCCTTTCCAGTGCACTTCAATAAATGATGCTCCAGATTAATATCATTTTTTTTTAAATTAATCAATTCTGTTACCCTCATACCAGTTGCATATAAGAGTTCTATCATTAATTGATCTCTTTTTCCCAAAATACCTTTAAAATTATCTTCTTCCAACAATTTTTCTAATTCCTTTATATTAAGTGCCTGAGGAAGTTTCTTTTTTAATTTTGGAAATTCAATAAATCTGGCTAAGTCACTTTTGACAAAACCCTCGGTCAGCAGAAAACGATAAAACATTTTAAGTGCTACCAAATTACGAAATATAGAATTAATACCCAGTTGAATTTTGTTCAGGTAATGATAATATTCAGAAAGTATTTCACGATCCAAAGTTTGAAAAGTTATCTTTTTCTTTATAACAATAAATTTATAAAATTTTAATAAATCATAGCGGTAAGAAATAATTGTATTAGAAGACAGCCCTCTTTCAAGGGAAAGATAATCTAAAAAATATTCAATTAATTCTTTCTGCTGGCTTGTCTTTGAATTCATAATTTTAAAATTACCAAATAATTTAGATTAAAGGATATTAGTTTTCCTCCGCACAATAAGTTTAAATAATCTATTGCTTTAATACCTCAATTCTGTATCCGGATGAATTACTTGAACCCAAATATTTCCAGGCTGAATTGCCAGTAGATTCCCTTCTTTATTATAAAAAAGTGTTTGCGAATCCATGCTATCTTTTGCCCAGGTAATTTCTTCTGATCTGCCATTATAAATAATCAAGCCCTTACCTTCTCCAACAAACTCTACTGCCAGACGCCCTTCATTATCCAGCACCTTTCTTTCGCTATTTTGAATAATAATGTTTTTTGCCTGAAGTTGCCTTCCTGTTTCTGCATCAATATGGGGTTCACCATTAATAAACCGTTTATAGCTTTGGGTTTCCGAAACATATTGATAGCTTACTGAATAATCTGCATTATACCTAATATCAACTCTATCAACTTCTCTACCACTTAACATTTCATCGGAATCTGTTCCAAATTGAAAGTCTTCTCTATTGACCATCTCAACATAACCTAATTTCTGTGCTTCTTCCCTCAGCTGTTCTGTTGAGGTGTAAAGATTATGAGGTGGTGTGCCATTTTGCGTTCTCCAGAATGGTTGATAGTGAACCAGCTCATTAATATCATCTATTCTTTCTTCTCTAATAAACCTTGCTGCATCAGGGCTTTCTCCGGCATGCACATAAATGGCATTATGTTCTAAAGCTTTGGTGATAAAATAAGATCTGGCACTGCGAACAGGCCCTACATTGTCAGACTCCTCAGTAGAATAGACAGCCAAAAATCGGGTAATACCCCCCTCGGCTAATACCTCATAGATGATATTTGCTTTTTCCAAACCACTTTGAGGTCGGGCACCTGTAGCATTATCGATCATCACAGCCAATGGTCTTCTTCCAAAGGGAGATTCTTTTTCTCTTACATTTGGTAAGGTACTTATTTTCCCTGGTGTTACAATATCTCCATAAGTAGATTCAATACGCTCCCTCTCCTCCATACCCAATCTTGCCTGCATTTCAAACTGACCTTCCTCTAATATTTCACCTTCTACTTCCCTTCTACTACTAATAGTAGGATTTAGCGATCTGGAAGCTACCTCTACATCCTGCCTTATGGAAACCTCTTCCTGTACTTCTGCTATTTCTTCAGAAACCGGAATTTCAATTTCAGGCATCTTTACATCTACCCTGGGGCTGCTTTCATCAACGGCAGTTTCTTCGCTTTCCACTAACGGTTGGGTTTCAGTTTCCTGAATTCTAGCCGGTTCAGGTAAATTAGGCTCAACTTTTGGTTTTACCTCTAACTCTGCAACAGGCTCTTCTCTGGTAATTTCAGGTCTTACTGTGGAAGGATTTTGTATGGCGGGTAATTCTACCATGGTTACCATTATTTCTTCTTCTTCCGGTAAATCTAGCATATCGAAACTAACAAGATTGCTAAAAACAAAGATAAATAAAATATTGATTACTACTGATATTAAGAAGGATCGCCCCAAAAAACTCTTAGAACGACTTTTTCTTCTGTTAGCCCTATATCCAGCCATCTTCAATCTAACACCTTATTTTCATATGCTTGTTTAACAATTATATTTTGTAATGACATCTTCCTTTACTCGTTTTCCTCTCTCGGTCTTGTAGATATGGCAATTCTTTCTGCTCCGCCCCGCTTCACCAAATCCATCACGCGAACAACTTTTCCATGTCTGATATTTTGATCTGCTTCTAAAACAACTAAAGTATCAGGATTATCTTCTATTTGTTCTTTTATCATTCCAGATAGGTTGTTAGGATCAATCAAACTGTCATTAATGTACAAAACGTTATTTTCAGTAATGGTAACTATAACATTTTGCTTCTCATTTACGGCTGCAAAATCCCCACTCGGTAAATTGACTTTTACCCCGCTTTCTATATTAATAAATGTTGTTGTCAGCATAAAAAAGATGAGCAACAAAAAGACCACATCTATTAAAGGGGTTAAATCAAACTTTAAGGTCTTATTATTAAGTTGATAAAGCTTCATCTTTCTTAACACCTTCCTTGCTAATTTCCTGATCAACAGATAATAACTCTAAAATTTCTACACTTGTTGACTCCATCTCTCTAATTTGTCTCTCTACTCGGTGTGCGAGGTAATTGTATGCAACAATTGTAGGAATAGCCACTGATAAGCCAAAAGCTGTAGTCAACAAGGCTTCAGATATAGCTCCGGCCAATGCTTCAGGGTTTCCAACACCCATTTCTGATATAACCTGAAATCCTTTTATCATGCCAAAAACTGTACCTAATAAACCTAATAATGGAGCAATATTTCCAATAGTTGCCATAATTGGCAAATTTTTTTCTAAAACAGCTAATTCATGGTTAGCAGTATCTTCAATTGCTTCTTTAATTTCCTCTCTTGACCCACCATATTTCAATAAAGCAGATAAAATAATTTGAGATATAGGGGAAAAATTTTTACGACAGGCAGTAATTGCATATCTTATATTCCCTTTTCTGATCAAATCACTTATGCGATTGCCAAACTTGCGTGTTGAGGTTTTAATACTTTTCAAATAAAACATCCTTTCAAAAAAAATGGCGATCGCTAACAAAGAACTGAAAAATATGGGATACATCAAAAAGCCGCCCTTATTAAATAGTTCAAACATTAAATAGTTGCCTCCTCTAAATCATTCAAAATCTGTATATTTTTTTAGTGTCTAACAATATGTATAAATTCTTTCTTTGTAATTGTTAAAAACAATCAAATATCAACTTGTATTTTTTTTACAGTTATAAAAACTATTTTAAATCAATCTTCTCCAATTGCTTACGAGCACTTTCAAGATAAGTACTTTCCGGACAATCTGAAACAATTTTTTCATACCTTTCACTGGCTTTAGCAATATCATCTAACTCTTCCAGGCAAATTGCGGTAATATACAAAATATCACATACAAAAGAGCCTGAAGGATAAGAATTCAAATAGCTATCACCAGCCTCCAGAGCTTTTTCGTATTCAGATCCCTTAAAATGACTCAAACTAAGTCCATATAAAGAACCTGCCAGATACTTGCTATCAGGGTATTCGTCTATCAGCCTCTCAAAATATGTGATGCTATCTATCCATTGTTGTTCCTCCAGGCTGATTTGAGCAATAATATATATTGCTTCTTCTCTATATTGGCTTTCGGGATATTTCTTAATAAAATCCACTAAATGAGTTTTAGAATTGTCATTATCTTCTGTTAAAAATTGGATTTTCCCTACCAAAAATTGACTTTCTTCTAAAAACTTGCTATCAGGATAACTTTCCTCAAATGAAGCAAATACCGATAATGCATCCGAATAATCTTCAATATTCAAATAGCTCCAGCCAATGCTATAATAAACATGTTCTGCCAATGAATGAGAATCGTAATTTTCCAAAAATTTTTCAAAAAAATCAATCGCTTGGGCATAGTCTTTCTGTTGATAATATGTTTCAGCCAGCATATATAATGATCTTATAATAATATCATCTTCTTCTCCGACAAAACTATAATTTCGCTGAAAATAATCATTAGCCAGTTGATATTCTTCCAGTCGATAATAGCTTAATCCCTGCCAGTAATTAATTTCACTACTCATTTCTTCGGAACTTTCCATGTTTTCCATCAACTTGAAGGTATCAATTGCATCTTGATATTCCTCTTCCTCGAACTGTGATTTTGCCAGTGAAAAATGCTCTTCTAATGATAAGGATTCATCAGGGTATTTTTCCCTTAATTCTTCATAAAGGGAAAGCAGAAGATTTTCCTCATTTAGTTTCCTTGCGGAATCAATTTTTATATCCAAAGCCTCTCTGCTATCAATGTTTTCCAATACAGTTAATACATCCTGATATTCTCCCAAGTTATAATAGCTTTGAGCAAGCTCTATTCGGCTTAGTCTGGCTAATTCCCTTTCAGGATATTCATTAACCACTCTTCTAAAATATAAAGCAGCATCTTCATCGGAACCTTTTCTGGAATATGATAACCCTAAATCGAACAAAACTCTTTCCCGCATGTCATCATTTATATCTGTTTTCAACAAACTCTGATTAACCGTAATTACTCTATCATATTCCTTTAATTCAAGCAATGTCCTTCCTAAAAGATATCGAGCTTCTTCTCTTATAGCACTTTTTTCACTTGAACTCAGCTCTTCCAATACCTCCAATGCTTCATCATATCTTTCTTCTCTAAATAAGCTGAAACTGTAAAAATATTTTGTTTCGTCAATAAAATCAAAATCCGGATCATTTTCTATAATATCCGCTAAAAGTTCTTTTGCTTTGCTATAATTTTCTATCCAGAAATAAGACTGTCCTAAGAAATAATGTATTTCTGATACATCATATTGCAGAGAATCCATTTCTAATAATTCTTCGTAGATATCGATAGTTTGCCTGTATTCTTCCTGCTCGAAATACACTCTTCCTAATTTATGCATACCTTCCTGATATAGAGAGCTTTTGGGATATTCTTCCACTAATAATCTTAAATACTTCTGCGATTGCGTATAGTCCTCCAACAAATAAGCATTCCATCCTCCACCTAATAAAGCATCATCGTAATACTCACTTTCCTTATAATGATCATAATTGTCTATTATATATTGGTAGTGAAGAATAGATTCATCAAAACGATCCAGCTGAAAAAGGATTTCAGCCATAAGAAATCTCGCCTCGAGATAGTCAGGGTTAATCTCCAGGGCTTCCCGTAAATTTTCCAGAGCAATGTCATATTGCCCTATAGAAAAGAAATCATAGGCCAGTAGATAGTATTCTTCTTCCCAATCATCACTAAAAGCTTTGCTTTCAGTAATTTTTTTTCTTTCTGCTAAATATTCATCCATCTGGTCTAAATGGTGATAAGTTCTCATTAAGAACATTCTGGCTTTTCCAAAATTCGGATTTGAATCTGTTACAGTTTTAAATTCCGTTAATGCTTCTTCATATTCTCCCGCAATGTAATGCTTATATCCTTCATTAAAACGCCATATTACATCTCTCCCATATTCTTTTTCTTCCTTTGCTTTACTAAGATAAATTCTAGCATGATTGTCAAAAGGATCCAGCCGAATTGTTTCTTCCCAATGTTGAATAGCTGCATCCAGATTCCCATAATGATAATAACTTAGAGCAAGATAGTAATGGGCATTTTTAAAATCAGGATTTAAATCTATGGCATGTTCTAATAGCTGGATAGCTTTCATATAATTTTTGTCAATATATGCATGATAGCCATTTTCATAACTCTCAAATGCTTCCTTGCCATAGGTAGCCGCTTGTTCACTTTTTTTGGTAATCAAATCTAACTCCCGGTTATCTGGTTCAATCTTTTTAATTTCCTCTGCCTGTTGGAGAGCCTTGGAAGCCTGGCCAACTTGATAGTAAATTTTCATCAAATAAGTTCTTGCCTGAATGTTATTGGAATTATAAGCAATAGAATCTTCCAAATAATCAATAGCAGCATTTATTTCTCCCTGGCTATATTTAGAATATGCTAAACGGTAAAGAGATTCTGACAACTCTTCATAACTTACCTGAATATAAGTGTTGTTATCGGCGGTTTCAATAAATTTTTCCAGACTTTGAATTTCCCGAATAGTCCATTTAGTTCGTTCATATATTTCAGCTAATAGATAATAAGCATCCGAAAAATCGGGATCCTCCGACACAGCCTTTTCCCCATAATCAATTGCTTTCGACCATAGTGGTTTGCTGGGAAAATCTATTCCCTGGTACTCCTGAATTGCTTTGTTCTTGAATTCAATAGCCTGATAATAAGCTTTTAAAGCTGGTATAGAGGAACTGATATTTTTATTCAACAATAATGCCAGCTCCTCATCAATGGCAATATCCATTTCCCTCATAATAACTTCGGCAAATTTCTCTTTTATCTCTAATAAATCATCAGGAGGAGAAACCTCTTCTCGAAATTCAAACAACTCATTCAATTGAGATTGGTACATTAACAAATTAAAGCGAATTTCTCCCTGAGTATTCATAGAAAAATTTCCGGTAAAAATTGTATCTACTTTTAATAAATTATTTAAAGATTGAAAAAAAGATAATTCTTTGCTTTCTGATAATCCCTCAAATTTTTCTCTGTCTACAGCCTGATCAATTTCAGATAGCGTAATACAGTGAAGCTTTTCGGATTGAGAAAAAGTTCGTTCTAGCATGTCAGCCATCCCTCTTTCTAGCCATTCCCATTCTTCCGTACCGGTCTGATTACTAAAATAATAGACTGCAATTCTGGGAACCTCAGCGCCATGGGTTAACCTTGTAAAAGTTAGAAAAAATAACATAAAAGTCAATAATAAACTAAAAATTACTAACCTCAAAATCCCGCCAAATAAATTCCTATAATGTGATATATATAATGATTTTTGTTTCATTTTATTTCCCTTATCTTATTGAAATAATTCGTAATTTTGGCGCTACAAATTACTCCATAAAGTTAATTTTATTTATCATAATATTATACAGTATCTAAGAATAAAAGTAAAAATCCTTCTCACCAATTTTTACCCGGTCGCCGTTGGAAATTCCCTTTTTTCTTAATGCTTTTTCAACACCTAAATTTTTTAACTTTTTTTGGAAATAATCTAATGCTTGAGGATTAGCAAGGTCATACTGATAAGCTAATTTGATTATTTTTTCTCCTTCAATATAAAAAACATCGCCTTCCTTTTTTATTATAAAGTCTGGCTCATAATGATAACGAACTATCTCTTCCGGTTCTCTTGTTAAGCTTTCTTCTTGTTTATGTGCAATACAGATCAGATGATGTAATTGATAGATAAGATCCCACACACCGGTACCATCAACAGCAGAAACAAAAAATACTTCTATTTTTTTTTGTAAAAATAATTCTTTTAGGGAATTAATTTTTTCTTTCACTTCCGGCAAATCACATTTATTAACAACCACAATTTTTTCCTTTTGGTCTAGGTGTGCTGGATATTCTTTTAATTCATTTTCAATGATCTGATAATCATGATACAGATTTTTAAAGGTAATTCTAGAACCGTCAAGAAGGTGTACTAACACTTTGGTTCTTTCTATATGTTTTAAAAAGCGGATACCCAAACCTATGCCCTTATGTGCTCCCTCAATTAATCCTGGTATATCAGCCATCACAAAAGAATTTTCTTCATCTACCTGAACTACACCAAGATGAGGCTGCATGGTAGTAAAAGGGTAATCAGCAATTTTTGGTTTAGCTGCGGAAACCCGGGAAAGGAGTGTTGATTTACCGGCATTTGGAAGTCCGATTAGGCCAACATCTGCAATAATTTTAAGATTCAGTTGCAGTCTTCTTTCCTCTCCAGACTCACCTTTTTGGGCAAAATTCGGAGTTTGACGTGTTGAACTACGAAATCGATAATTTCCCTTGCCTCCAAGTCCACCGTGGGCAACACAGTATTCTTCTCCCGGCTTTGTAAGGTCCGCCAGAATCTGCTTATTTATCGGGTCTTCTACTACAGTGCCTACAGGTACTTTTAGCCAAAGATCTTTTCCGTTTTTTCCGTTTTTTCGTTGTCCTTTTCCGTTTTCACCATCTCCTGCTTTGCAATGAGGATGCCTATAGAGTTGAATTAATGTCTTGGTATGTAAATCAGCCTTTATAAATACATCTCCACCTTTGCCGCCATCTCCTCCATCAGGTCCTCCTTTGGGTACAAAACGTTCCCTGCGAAAGCTAACAGAACCATTACCACCTTTGCCAGCTATTACTGAAATGATAACTTGATCAGAAAACATGCTAATCCTTCAATATTTTAATTTATTAGATTTTTTACTATAATAATAAAAAACCCTGAGCTTTTTGCAAAACCCAGGGTACTTTTTTAAATACTTTTTTAAGCTTCTATTGCATTAATTGATACCTGTTTTCTCTTTTTGCCTTTTGTCTTAAAATCCACATATCCGTCAATGAGGGCAAAAAGAGTATCATCTCCACCACGTCCTACATTTTTACCTGGCAGAATGCGTGTACCCCGCTGTCTAATAATAATATTACCACTGCGAACAAGTTGACCACCATACTTTTTAACTCCCAGACGCTTTGAAACACTATCGCGACCATTTTTAGCTGACCCCTGTCCTTTTTTATGAGCCATATTGTATCACCTCTCTTTAAAAAACTGTAACATTCTACCATACTCAAACAACTGTTCTATTTGCTGCCAGCATTTATCTGTTCAATCTTTATTTCAGTGTAAGATTGTCTATGACCTGTTTTTTTCTTATATTTTTTCTTTGGCTTGTATTTTAAGACAATGATTTTTTTTGCTCTCCCCTGCTTTAAAATCTTTCCCTTAACAAAGCTATTTTCAATTAAAGGACGCCCAAATTGGTAATCACCATCTTCTTCTAACATTAAGACTTGGTCTAGATTAACTTTTTCCCCTTCTTGACCTTCAAGTTTTTCAACCTTTATAATATCTCCCTCTTTTACCAGATACTGTTTCCCACCTGTTGCAATCACTGCATGCATTTAGTCATTCCCTCCTGCTTAATAAAAATCGCCTCGATAGGTAGCAAAATGCTTTTTAACCTATCCAGTGCGTTAGTTAGCTTATAAAATTTATCATATATGCTTATGCATGTCAAATCATTTTTAAAACCTTCATAAATACAAATTAAATTTATTTTTTTGATGTTTCTTGTCAGAGCATTTTTACAATCTTTTTCACTTCTTTCTTCCTACCAACTGCAATGACCTTAATTTTTTCAACATGAAGTTCTTGCAATCCTTTTATATAAATTGCTTTGCGATAATCTCGTTCCAATTTTTTAATCAACATCATTTTGCTTGCAGATAAATCTTCTTCTACTTTAGGATGGACCCCCAATAAAATAGCTTCTGCTTTTGAATGCTGACTTAAATCTTCCAGTTTGTGGATAACCTGGTTACTAACTGTTTCAGGTGATAATATGCGCCCATTGCCAGAACAATAAGGACAAGAAATTCGTAAAAGTGAATCCAGATCTCTCTTAGAGCGTTTTCGGGTCATTTCAACCAAGCCTAATTCTGTAGTTTGAACGACATTAGATTTTGTTTTATCCTTTTTTAGTGATTCTTCTAATTTTTTAATTATCTTCTCCTGATCTCCCTTGTTATCCATGTCAATAAAATCAATTACAATAATTCCACCAATATCTCTTAGTCTTAATTGCCTGGCAATTTCTTCAGCAGCCTGTAAATTTGTTCTTAATATGGTATTTTTCATCTTCTTGCCACCAACATATTTACCCGTATTTACGTCAATAACTGTTAAGGCTTCTACTTCATCAAATACCAAATATCCTCCACATTTTAACCAAACTTTCTTCTCCAGTGCCCTATGGATATCTTTTTCAATATTATATACCTCAAATATTGGTTTATCTCCTTCGTAATAAGACACCCGGGGCTTCAAATCCAGAAGAAAAAGCTCATCTAAAAAAGCGATAATTTTTTCATATTCATTCTTGGAATTAACAATAAATTCATCAATATCTTCTGTAAATAGATCCCTGATTATCCGGTAAGTTAAATTTAAATCTTCATGTAATAACATGGGAGCCTTCGCCTTTCGGCTTCTTTTCTGGATTTTATTCCATAAACGAATCAAAAAATCCATATCGGGGATAAAATCCTCTTCATTTTTACCTATTCCGGCAGTTCTTACAATAAAGCCATATTCTTTTTTCTTCACCTTTTGTAATATCTTTTTTAATCTTTCCTTTTCTTCTTCTTTTTCTATTCTTCTTGAAACAGCAATACCTTTATTGTTTGGCATTAATACCAAATATCTTCCCGGTAAGCTGATATTGGTTGTTACCCTCGCGCCTTTTGGTACAATCGCTTCTTTTACAACCTGAACATCGATTTCCTGTCCAACTTTAATTAGGTCTTTCACATCACTGTCTTTCCCATTCTGTCGGCCTAAAGATTGTACTACGTCATCTAAATGTAAAAATGCATTCCGGTCAATACCAATATCAACGAAAGCAGCCTCAATTCCAGGCAAGACATTCATTATCTTTCCTTTGTATATATTCCCAATTATTTTTCGGTCTTCTAATCTTTCAATATATATTTCAATTAATTTATTATTTTCCAAGATAGCGACACGTTCTTCACTTAATCCACTATCTATAATAACCTGTTTTGCTAAATACTCCATTTTTCAAGTATTACCTTCCTCTTAATTAGATATATTCAGTGATTTCTATCATTTTATATGATATAGTCATTATAATATAATACAACAAGAAACACAGCAAGATATTCTAGAACAATTCCATAACAAAACAATGCCACGGTTAAATGCAACTTTAAATATCTTATGGGACCTCTTGCTCATACCAAAATTTTTTATCTACCCAAAGCTTTAAATATCTTAGGCTCATTAGGATCAATCTCAAAAGATAAAGTTTTCCTCAATTCTCTCCATTTTCAACAGAAAGTGTAAGCCTTTCTCTGATTATATTTTCGATATTGATTTTTTCTAGATTACTGGTATTTTTCTCAACATCTTCCAGAAATTTTTTAACAATTAAATAAGGGTTAATACTTCCCTGGTAGCTAATATCTATAATCAAGCGCAGAACAATAATTTGTTTTTCTCTTGATAAGAATATCATATTCTCAATATAGGGACGTAAGTTTATCTCTTTTAATCCTTTTTTACTCTTTTTCTCTGCAGTAATATTTTTTTGAGCCAAAAATTGCTTTATTTGTAAGCAAATTTTATCATCCCAGGTATTTAGTTTGTCTTCATCATGTGTATTCTCTAATTTCAATAAAATACGGTACATTGCCCACTGTAATGATTTGCTTAAATTGGAGTTTTCTACAGGTATATTTTGCACTTCCAAAATAGTCAAACCATCAGGACTCACTTTGTTGATCTCTTTCTTTATTTCCTCTTGATTTACTTCTTCTGTCAAAAAAACATCCAGAATTTCTTGCCAACCGGCAATTCCTAAAGGCAAAGCGGGTCCAAAGGAGACTTTAAATCGAGGATTATATCCCTGTGATAGTTCAACAGGTATTTGTGTTCTTCTTAAAGTACGTCTAAATAAAGCATTTAAATCCAGATGAGATATATACTTTAGTGGTCCATTTTTTTTATATTTAATGCGATAAATAAAAGACATTCAATCACTCATTTTTTCATTCATTAATCTTAAGAAGTTTCTTTCCCGGGCAACTTTTTACAAATCTCTTGTAATCCACAACCAGAGCACATTGATACCCGGCAATCATCTGTACTTACACCCTGAAGTGCTTTTTGCCACTCTAACCATAGGAATTCTTTTGTAACTCCACAATCAATCATATCCCAGGGTAATATTTCTTTTTTTTCTCTTTCCCTATAGATATAAAAAGAGATATCTATTTGACTTTTGTTAAAAGCCTCTAACCATTTATCAAATTGAAAAGATTCCCTCCATGAATCAAATTTACAACCCATTTTATAAGCCTCTTCCAATACCATGCCCAATCTTCGGTCTCCACGAGCAAAAATAGCTTCCAGTATACTCAACCTAGTATCAGGAAAGCTATAAGAGATAAACTTACTTTTAATTCTTCTGGCTATAAAACTAAACTTTCTGCTTAATTCTTCTTCTTTTTCTAGAACTGTCCATTGAAAAGGAGTATGGGATTTTGGGACAAAGGCATTAATACTCACACTCAAAGAAAACTTTTTCCCGGCCACTTTTCTTCCAATTCTCTCAACTTTTTTTACCATACCAATAATTCCTTCAATATCATTCCATGTTTCAGTGGGTAACCCAATCATAAAATATAGCTTAATTCTTTTCCAGCCTTCTTTAAAAGCAAATTGTACAGTTTGATATAAGTCATTGTCTGATACATTCTTATTTACTACATGATTCAATCTTTCGGTACCAACCTCGGGCGCAAAGGTTAATCCAGTTTTCCTGACTCTCTGAGACTCTCTGGCTAATTTAACCGAAAAACCATCGATTCGCAAAGAAGGAAGCGATACGCCGACCCCTCTTTCTTGATATCGGTCAACTAACTTTTTTATTAAACTTTCTATATGGCTATAATCACTTGAACTTAAAGATGAAAGAGATATCTCTTCATAACCGGTATTTTTTAAACTTTTTTCTGCTAATTCCATTAATACATCTGCAGAACGCTCCCTTACCGGACGATAAATTATCCCGGCTTGACAAAAGCGACAACCTCGAGTACAGCCTCGAAAAATTTCCAGAGTAATACGATTGTGAATAATATCTATATTGGGCACGATGGGAGAAACGGGAAATGCGGTGGCATCCAAATTGGTTATTATCCGTTTTTTTATCTTTAAAGGAGCATCTTTTATCTTTTTTTGAAAATATTCTATTTTCCCATCAGGGAAATAATGAACATCATAGAATGATGGTATATATATTCCAGTTAATTGTGCCATTCTTAATAAAAGATCTTTTCTAGTTTTATTTTTTCTTTGATATAGCCAGGCTTTATATGTTTCTATGATCTCATGGATCAATTCTTCTCCATCACCTATAACAAATATATCAATAAAATCTGCTAATGGTTCCGGATTAAAAGCTGACGGTCCACCGGCAATAATTAAAGGATGTTTAACACCTCTTCTTGTAGAACGTAAGGGAACATTCCCTAAATTTAACAGATGAAGTACATTTGTATAGCTTAACTCATGTTGTAAGCTTAAGCCAATGATATTAAAACTATCCAGTGGTCTGTTATTCTCTAAGGAAAACAAAGTTATTTCTTTTTCTCTTAACAATTTTTCCAAATCTACTGCTGGCAGAAAAACTCTCTCAGCTACGGCATCTTCTCTATTATTAATGATATCATAAAGAATTCTAAATCCCAGATAGCTCATTCCGATTTCATATAAATCCGGAAATGCCAGAGCAATTTTGACCAGTTGATCATCATCTTCTTTGGTAATTTCATTATATTCCTTTCCGGTATAACGACCGGGTTTTTCTATATCTTTCAATATTTTCTGAAATAAATCTTTTTTTGTTATATTTTTCTTATTCACTTATACCTTTCTGCATTCTATTTTAAATTATTTCCTGGTAATTTAAACAAAAAGACTTCTAAGATGAATACTGAGTAATAAGCCTATCCCCAGAAAATTGCTAATCATAAAAGTCCCTCCATAACTGATAAAAGGCAGAGGCAGGCCTGTTGCCGGCATTAGCCCCATCGCCATACCAATATTTACTAATATATGAAAAAATAAAAAAGAAATAACACCTGTAGCCAAAAATGTTCCCAACAAATCAGGGGCATCCATAGCAATTTTGATTCCCTTCCAAAGAAGAAAAATCAGCAAACTCAATAACAATATGGCGCCAAAAAATCCCATCTCCTCTCCAATTACGGAGAAAACAAAATCGGTGTGCTGGGCAGGTAAAAACTTTAACTGACTCTGGATACCGCCAAATAACCCCTTCCCAAATAATCCTCCCGATCCAATAGCTACCTTTGACTGTATTACATTGTAGCCAGCCCCAAGCGGATCAAGGTTGGGGTTAAGAAAAAGAATCAATCGATTTCTCTGATATTCCTCCAGTAATGACCATAAAATTGGAAAAGAACTTAGGGCAATCAAAGCCATTATCAGGATATGTTTCCATTGTAAGCCGGCTATAAAAATCATAGATAGGAGTATACCCAAGAATACCAGAGAAGTTCCTAAATCAGGCTGCATAAATATTAATAATACTAAAATACCGGTAAAAATAAAAGGTAAGAAATAATAAATAAAATAAGATAATCTTTCTTGCTGCTTAGCTAAAAAATCTGCCAAAAATAAGATAAGAACAATCTTGGCGAACTCTGCCGGTTGAAAATCAAAACCGGCAATTTCTATCCAACGACGAGACCCTCCTGCAATTCTACCAAACAAAACAACATAAACCAAAACAACAATTGCCAAAACATAAAGTGGAATAGCAATCTTTTCTATTTCATGATAATCAATAAGTGCTACAAATATACAAATCAGGAAACCAGCAACAATATATATTGAATGTCTCTTGGTAAAAAATAAAGAGCCTTCATCTATTCCTTCCATATGTGTAGTGCTATAGATAACCAACAGTCCAAATAAACACAAACACAGGACTGCAAATAGTAGTGAATAATCAAGATGTTTAATTAAGCGGAAAGACCGATATAATGGGAATTGTTTGGTTGTAAAATTAGACACAAATTTATCTGCCATTAATAAAACACCTTCTTTTTAAATTCTTTTTAAATTTATAATAATTCTTTAACATCATTTACAGGTTCAGCCTTATTTTTTAACTGAAAGTATTCTTGTATAATATCACCAGCCAATGGTGCTGCAGCCTCGCTGCCGTCTCCACCGTACTCTACGAATACAGTAACGCAAATTTCAGGATTTTGGTAAGGGGCAAACCCGATAAACCAGGCATGGTTTTCACCTTGAGAATTTTGGGCTGTTCCCGTTTTGCCGGCGATTTCCACTATCTCAGTACCGGCATTTCGACCTGTCCCTTCTTTGACAGCCCTTCTCATGCCTTCTTTGACAGCTTGGAATGTTGCAGGAGATATGCTAATCTTCTTAATTATTTCCGGTTCAATCCTTTCGATTACTTCTCCTGATTGTGAAACAATCTTTTCTGCATAGAATGGATTATACAATACTCCTTCATTGGCAATAAGAGAGGACATAGTATGTATTTGAAGAGGAGTTGCCAACAAGTAACCTTGACCTATGGATAAATTAATGGTATCACCCGGATACCACGCCTGATTAAAAGTATTCTCCTTCCAATCTCCGGAGGGGACCAATCCTTCCAATTCTCCTGGTAAACCAATACCCAATCTCTCTCCCAATCCAAACATGCGAGCATAATAATTTAAATGTTCAACACCTAATTTTTCTCCCAGAGTATAAAAAAAGACATTACAGGAATTTGTAATTGCATCGATTATATTTTGATTTCCATGCCCGCTTTCTTTCCAACATTTGAAGGTTAATTTTCCTAACTCAAAGTGTCCGGGACAGTACACCTGACTTCCTAAATCTACAATTCCTTCCTCCAAAGCAGCAATTGCAGTAATCAACTTAAAAACAGAACCCGGGGGATAAATACCTTGAATATTGCGATTAAATAATACATTTTCTTTGCTTTGCGCAATCTCTTCCCATTGTTGAAATGATATTTGTTGAGTAAAAAGATTTGGATCAAACCCCGGTTGACTTGCCATAGCCAGGATTTTTCCGGTCTTGGGTTCACTTACTATGACTGCACCTTTGTTACCGGAAATAATACTTTGAGCATATTGTTGTAAATCACTATCAATGGTTAAATAAATATCATTTCCGGCAATAGGATCACTAGACTGTAATGTCATTATTTCTCTGCCTAAAGCATCCACCTCTACTTCTTTGTTCCCTTTTTTGCCACGCAAGTAAGAATCGTAAAATTTTTCCAGGCCACTTTTCCCGACAATATCTCCGCCGGTTAATTGAGCAAAGCTAGTACTTTTTAATTCCTCTTCGCTAATTTCGTTCACATACCCCAATACATGCCCAGCTAAATCCCCGTAAAGATACTTTCTTTCCGGTTGGACAGTCAGCAGAACTCCTTTATACTTATATTTTTGTTCCTCTATTGAAACAATTTGTTCCTTCCCAAGATCTCTTTTTATAGTTTGGGCCCGGAAGGGGCTTTGCTCTAGTTGTCGAATTTTTTCTTGAATAATAGATGTCTCTAGGTGAACAATCGCATTTAGCTCAGAAGATAATTTGGTATAATCATCTATTTCTGCCGGAATAACCGAAAACTTAACTGCCGGACGAGTAGTAACTTACAATCTACGTTTTAGGTCATAAATCTCACCTCTTAGTGATTCTTCTACTA
>CAYWJZ010000010.1:0-18752 GCA_964458635.1 uncultured Atribacterota bacterium | reverse complement strand
AGTTTAAGATTAGGTTGTTCTTCATGCGTATTAGTATTCAATCCCTTGGTTGTCCAAAAAATTTTCTGGATAGTGAAGTGATATGTGGTTACCTGTTGGGAGAAAAACACACATTGACTAACAAAATGGAAGATTCCGATGTAGCAATTATTAATACCTGCGGATTTATCCAACCGGCAGTAGAAGAATCAATTGATACCATTCTAAAAGCAGCAAAGCTTAAACAAGTGGGAAAATTGCAATATATTGTTGTAGCAGGATGTTTATCTCAAAGGTATACACAGCAAGATTTGTTAGATTCTCTTCCGGAGGTTGATGCCTTTATAGGTGTAGATGAGATAAACAAAGTTGATAAAATTACCAGTCAGCTAAAAGAAAAAAAAGCAATATTTCAGGTCAATTACAAACCTTCCTTTATTTATAATGAAAGATCCCCGCGTTTTCTTATGACTCCCAAACATTACACTTATTTAAAAATAGCAGAAGGTTGCAATAATGGCTGTACATATTGTCTGATACCGCAAATTAAAGGAAAATATCGTAGTCGTTCTGTTGAATCGGTTGTTTCAGAAGCCGAAAGTTTGCTAAAAAATTATCCCTTAAAAGAAATAATATTGATTGCAGAAGATACCACCTATTATGGGACAGATATCTATGGGAAGCCCTCATTATCAATTTTACTGCAAAGTCTGAGTGAACTACCCTGGCAAAAAGATCAGCGAATCCGAATATTATATACACATCCGGCACATTATGATGATCGCTTAATTGATGTTATTTCACAAAATCCTGTGATCTGCCCCTATTTAGATATTCCTTTACAGCATATCAGTGACAAAATCCTGCAAGGGATGAATCGTAAAATATCCCAGAAGAATACTCTTGAGCTGATAAAAAAGTTAAGAATAAAAATACCGGAACTTACTATTAGGTCAACATTTATAGTTGGTTTTCCCGGTGAGACAGATGATGATTTTCAGGAATTATATGATTTTATTAAAGAATATCGTCTTGAAAAAGTTGGTGTTTTTCCTTTTTACAATGAAGCTGAATGTCTGGCTAGTAAATTAAGCGGACATGTTCCGGAAAAAACTAAGAAGGCTAGAGTAGACAGATTAATGAAACTCCAGCAAGGAATTGCACTTGAACATCAACAAAAAATGGTAGGAAAGATGAAAAAAGTCTTAGTTGATAGTATTTCTGAGAAAAACAACAGTATTTTAGTGGGGCGTACCTGTGCTGAAGCCCCCGATATAGACGGCGACATTTTAGTTTTTAAGGGGAATCAGCAGGATATTGGGGAATGGATTGATGTAAAAATTACCAAAGCATTTCCATACCAGTTAAAAGGTAAAAAAATAGAAAATAAAATATCAAAAGAAGAAAAAGAGTATAAAAATTGGCATTTCTTGTAATTAAGTTTGCAAATATTAAAAGTATCTCGGTATAATATTCTAAAAGAAACATTTGACCAGCTTACCACCTGCCAAAAGCTTAGGCGAAAGGAAAAGGTACTTTGATTAAAGAAAGAGTAAAAAACCTCTGGCTGAAAATTGAAAAGAGCAAGAAAAGACCATCTGCTTTTTTAGTAACCAATCCAAAAAATATCTTTTATCTGACAGGATTTACCGGGGAAGGTATTTTGTTTTCTACCCCTGAACAAAATTATCTCATTACAGATTCTCGTTATACCGAACAGGCAAACCGAGAAATCTCTGATTGTCGGATAATCACACAGGATATGAAGCAAGATGACGCCCAAACTAAATCACTTTGCAGATTAATTAATGATCTTAAGATTGATAACCTGGGATTTGAATCAGAGGCGCTTCAGGTTAATTTATATCTGAAATATCAGAATATTAAACCAAAAATAAAATTACAACCATTTCAAAACATTATTGAAGAAATGCGTATAGTTAAAGATGCTGATGAAATCGAAATGTTGGAAAAATCGGCTAAAATTGCTACCCACTCTTTTACTCAAACAATGAACTTCCTAAAAAGTGGAGTAACTGAACTTAGTATAGCTGCATATCTGAATTATAATATGCGAAAAAATGGTGCACAAAAAGAAGCTTTTGATATTATTGTTACTTCCGGTGAAAGGGCTACTTTGATTCATGGAAATCCCACAGATAAGAAAATCAATGAAAATGAATTAATTATTATGGATTTTGGTTGCATTTTTGCAATGTACCACTCAGACTGTACTCGTTCACTGCTTTTAGGCAATCCCAATAAAAAACAAAAAAAAATATTTGATATTACCAAAGAGACTCAAATAGAAACACTTCTGCAAGTAAAAGCCGGGAAAAAATGCAGCGAATTGGATAATTATGCTCGTAAAATGATAGAAAAAAGAGGTTATGGGGATTATTTTAGCCATTCATTAGGCCATGGTGTAGGTTTAGATATTCATGAATTGCCTAGACTTAGCCCCCATGACCAAACAATATTGCAACCCGGTATGGTAATAACTATAGAACCGGGTATTTATGTTCCTGAAGTTGGTGGTGTCCGTATTGAAGATACAGTTGTAGTGACAGAAAATGGTTGTCATATCTTAACCAATCTACCTAAAGGAATCTCTCTTTTTGATTATACTAAAGATATTGCTTAATAATAAGATAAAAAAATACAGGAGGAAGAATGTTGAATTTAAAACAAATCGATCAGGAAATATTTCAACTCATTAAAAAAGAAGAAGAACGTCAGAAATATACTCTGGAATTAATTGCTTCGGAAAATTTTGTAAGTGAAGCTGTTTTGGAGGCACAGGGATCTGTATTAACTAATAAATATGCAGAAGGGTATCCCGGTAAAAAATATTATGGGGGATGTGAATTTATAGATGAAGTTGAAAATATGGCAATTGAAAGAGCAAAAAAAATATTTTCAGCCGAACATGCTAATGTTCAGCCTCATTCAGGATCTCAGGCAAATATGGCGGTTTATTTTAGTGTATTAGAACCTGGTGACACCATTTTATCAATGAATCTTTCTCACGGAGGTCATTTAACCCATGGAAGCCCGGTTAATTTCTCCGGTAAACTATATCAAGTTATTCCCTATGGCGTAGACCAAGAAACCGGGCGTATAGATTATACTCAACTATTGGATTTGGCCAAAAAACATGAACCCAAAATGATTGTAGCTGGAGCCAGTGCTTATCCTCGAGAAATAGATTTTAAAAAGTTTCGCGAAATAGCCGATGAAGTAGGTGCCTATCTTATGGCTGATGTGGCACATGTTGCCGGTTTGATTGTAGCTGGGGAACATCTAAATCCAATACCCGCCTGTCATTTTGTTACAACTACTACCCATAAAACTTTGCGAGGGCCAAGGGGTGGATTGATTCTCTGTCAGCAGGATTTGGCAAAAAAGGTTGATAAAAACATTTTCCCCGGCATTCAAGGTGGCCCGTTAATGCATGTAATTGCTGCAAAAGCAGTCTGCTTTAAAGAAGCAATGGAAAGTGAGTTTATAGCATACCAAAAACAAATCAAAAAGAATGCCACTACTCTTGCCGAAAAGTTAATGGAAATGGATTATAAATTGGTTTCCGGTGGCACGGATAACCATTTGATGTTAATTGATCTTAGAAACAAGGGGCTTACCGGCAAACAAGCAGAAAAAGCTCTTGAAATTTCTGGTATTACCGTGAACAAGAATGCTGTTCCTTTTGATACCCAGCCGCCGATGGTAACCAGCGGAATCCGTATAGGTACTCCTGCTATGACTACACGGGGAATGAAAGAAGGAGAAATGGTTATTATTGCCAAATTGATTAATCGAGTATTAAGCAATATAGATAATGTCCACATTCAAGAAGAAGTGCTACATGAGGTAAATAAATTGTGTAGGCAGTTTGTTGACTAAAACGATATATACTTCTTAAAGCCACCTGCTAAACGGGTGCGATTTTTTACTATTATGTGATATAATCAATAAGTCTTTTTTATAATCTAAAAATTAAAAAATAAATAATTGCCGGATTTTTTGAATTTTCGGTCAAGCTGATAATATTGAATAACTGAAGGAGGAAGAAACTTGATATCCACAAGTGATTTCAAAAACGGATTAAGCATAGAATTAGATCAGGAATTATATACAATAATTGAATTTCAACATGTAAAACCAGGCAAGGGGGGTGCCTTTGTCAGGACAAAACTAAAGAACTATCAAACCGGTGCAGTCATCGATAAAACTTTCAGAGCCGGTGAAAAAGTTGAACAGGCAATTATTGATCGTAAAAATATGCAATATATCTATAATGACGGACATTATTATTATTTTATGGATAAAGACAACTATGAACAGATCCCGATTAACCAGGAATTAATTGGAGATTATGCCGATTTGCTAAAGGAAGGAAATGATATAGAAATTGCCTTCTGGAAAGGCAGGGTAATCGGCTTAGAACTTCCGGCCAGTATTGCCCTAAAAGTGGTCAAGACAATGCCGGGAGTTAAAGGAAATACGGTATCAGGTGCCCTAAAACCAGCTACACTGGAAACAGGTGCCGAGGTGCAGGTTCCTCTTTTTATTAAAGAGGGGGATATTATTAAAGTTACTACAAAAGATAAAAAATACCAGGAAAGAGTACAGTAAAGAAATGATATTAAAATAATGAGATAAATTATAATCTCATGGCAGGAAGTTTCATGGAATTAGCAACAATTTATACGAAAAACGGAAATATTAACATTTCCAAGATAACTATCGAAACATTGATTCATCTCGTTTTACGGGATATAAAGGGCGTTATTGGACCAAAGAAAAATATTTTAAAGGAAATAAGTAATATATTTACAAAAGAAGCCCAGGAGCAACAAGAAAGCATATCTAAAGAAATAAAAATTGAAATTAAACCGGATTCTATTATCATAAATCTTTTTTTAATTATTAATTACGGCATAAGAATTCCTGATTTGACCTGGGAAATTCAAGCAAGAGTAAAAGAAGTATTAAAAGATGTTACTCATCTTGATATTGATAAAATCAATGTTCATATTCAGGGAATCAACTATCCCAAAAAATATCGCTATGAGACCCAATTAGTCACTCAGGAAATGTTTGTAAAAATTTTTTAAATAATATAAAAGCATAATTTGAAAATAAAAAATTGAGGAAATGATGGGAAACAGAAGAATATCCAGGGAATTGGCACTCAAAATCCTGTTTCAGGTTGATTTAGTTCATATTAATGTGGATGAAGCAAGCGGTTATACGTTTCAAATGGAAAATATCATGCAATACAACGATCCTGACTCAATTATTGCCTTTTCTCTTCAATTGGTGAGAGGTGTTCTTTCCAATCTTATCGAGATTGATTCTTTAATAAAAAAACATGCCAGTCACTGGTCTTTGGAAAGAATGGCCAATATTGATAGAAATATTTTGCGCATTGCAATTTATGAAATGGTTTTCATTGATAATATACCCAAGAGTGTATCCATCAATGAAGCTGTAGAACTAGCAAAAAAATACAGTACAGAAAGTTCTTTCGGTTTTGTAAATGGTGTATTGGGTAAAATTGAAAAAACAGAAATAAAATCATGATTTTGGATAATTTTAATGATTCAATACAATATGTTTTCCAGGAAAAATAGAGAAAAAATATATACCGTTAGCTTTATTAACCGTCATATCCAACATCTTTTCAATTCTGATTCTTTATTACGTAATGTAACTATTGTCGGGGAAATAAGTAATTTTAAATACCATTCCTCTGGTCATATGTATTTTATTTTAAAAGATGATCAAAGCCAAATCAGGTGTGTTATGTTCCGGGGAAGTAATCTTGGTCTAAGCTTTGATCCTCGCGATGGGATGGAGGTAAAAGCACTGGGGGATATACGTGTTTACGAGAGAAGAGGAGAATATCAGTTTTATGTATCCCAAATGACTGAAGCAGGCAAAGGAGCTCTTTTTGCTGCTTTTGAAGCTTTAAAGGAAAAACTCAAAAGTGAAGGTTTGTTTAAAAAAGATGTCAAAAAACCTTTGCCAAAAATACCTCATAAGATTGCTGTAATTACTTCACCAACAGGTGCGGCAATTAGGGATATTATCTCAATTAGTTTACGCAGGTTTCCAAATATTCATATAATGGTTGTCCCCGCTCAGGTTCAGGGCAATGAAGCTGCTTTACAGATTTCTCAAAATATTGAATTTCTTAACCGGGTAACATCAGACCTGGATTTTATCATTATCGGCAGGGGTGGAGGCTCAATAGAAGAATTATGGGCATTCAATGAGGAAGAGTTAGCCAGGGCTATATATTCATCTAAAATACCTATTGTTTCAGCGGTTGGCCATGAAACTGACTTTACTATTTCTGATTTTGTAGCAGATCTTCGTGCCCCGACACCTTCGGGAGCTGCTGAAATGACTATTCCTGATAAAGAAAATATTGTTAGACATATAGAAATTTTACGAGGTAAACTTACTCGAATGATAAGTCATATTTTAGAATTAAAAAAACAAAAATATTCTAATCTTATAGATAATTTAAAATATCAAAGTCCAAAAAATAGAATTTTGCAACATATACAGACTATTGATGATATGAATAGCAGATTGAATCTAAATATCAAACACATTCTTAATATGAATGAGAACATTTTAAAAAAATATCGGGAAAAGATAATTGCTCTAAACCCTAAAGCAATATTGGACAGAGGCTACAGTATATGTTTTAAAATACCTGAAAGAATTATAATAAAAGATGCAAAACAGGTTAAAAAAGATGAACTACTTGAAATAAAATTAAGTAAAGGTAATATTTCAGCTAGTGTTTCGGAAAGGAGAAAATAAAAGATGACCGATAAGAAAAAAAAGGATGAAAATATTTCTTTTGAAGAATCTTTAAAAAAATTAGAGAATATCGTTGAAGAACTTGAAAAAGGTGAGCTTAATTTAGATGATGCCTTAAAATTGTATGAGGAAGGAATGCATTTTTCTGACCAATGTTTAGCAAAATTAAACGAATCAAAACAGAAAGTTGAAAAATTAACCAAAGAGGGGAATGAAAAATATCACACAGAACCTTTTTCTCTAGTCAATGATGATGAAGGGAATGAGAATGATTAAATGGAATTAGGTTCCTATATGCAGGAGAAGAAAAAGGTTATTGATCAATTTCTGGAAGAAAAACTTCCTTCAGAAAATCAAAATCCTTCTTTGATACATCGTTCTATGCGTTATAGTGTTTTAAATGGTGGCAAAAGAATTCGCCCCATCCTTACCATTATGACTGCCGAATTATTAGATCAACCCTCTGGAAAGGTTCTCCCTGCAGCAGCCGGAATAGAGCTAATCCACACTTTTTCTCTGATTCATGATGATTTACCCTGTATGGACAATGATGATTATCGTCGCGGAAAACTAACAAATCATAAAGTTTTTGGTGAAGCTATAGCAGTGCTGACCGGAGACGCATTGTTAGTATTAGGCTTGGATTTTATTTCCAATAATTGCCGGGTAAGGGGTGTATCAAAAGCTTCAGTCTTTGAAGCAATAAAATATATCTTAGAAATGCTGGGTAGCAAAAAAATGTTGGGTGGGCAGGTAGATGATATCAGCTGGAAACATTACAAGGAGAACCCCAGGTATATCGAAGATATCTATCGAAAGAAGACATCAGCTTTAATCTGCGCCTCCTTAAAAACCGGAGCACTATTGTCGCAAGCTAATAAAGAACAGATAGAATCACTGGTAAATTATGGTGAAAAAATGGGCTTGGCTTTTCAAATTATCGATGATTTATTAGACCTAAAACA
Organism: uncultured Atribacterota bacterium; assembly: GCA_964458635.1. GTDB lineage: Bacteria > Atribacterota > Phoenicimicrobiia > Phoenicimicrobiales > Stramentimicrobiaceae > CAYWJZ01. The sequence goes on along the minus strand of CAYWJZ010000010.1, from coordinate 10,968 downwards.
GGATGATAAAGAAAAAGACAAACCAACTTATCCTGGAATTTTTGGAATTGAAAAAGCCAATAAGGTAGCCCAGGAATACACTGATCAAGCTAAAGAATATATTTCCTTATTTGGAAAGAAAGCAAAGCTATTTTATGAATTAGCAGATTTCATAATTAATCGTCAAAAATAAAAAACAATAAATACTAGAAACGGAGGAAGCATGCTGAGATCTCATAATCGCAGATATGACCAAATAAGACCGATCAAGATAACTCGGAACTATATAAAATATTCTGAAGGCTCTGTACTAATTGAAATGGGAGACACTAAAGTAATTTGCACAGCAAGTGTGGAAGAAAAAGTCCCTGTTTTTTTAAGAGGGACCCAGCAGGGATGGGTTACTGCTGAATACTCTATGATCCCCAGAGCAAACCAAACACGCAATATCAGAGATTCCGTTAAAGGAAAAACTAGTGGCCGTTCTCAGGAAATCCAACGATTAGTTGGGAGATCTCTGAGAGCGGTAACTGATTTAGAAAAACTTGGACCAAGAATGGTTTGGATTGATTGTGATGTAATACAGGCAGACGGAGGGACCAGGACAACTTCTATTATCGGTTCTTTTATTGCCCTGGTAGATGCACTGAAGTATTTAAGAGCAGAAAAAAAAATTGAAGCTGTTCCGATTACCCGTTTTCTCGGAGCTATCAGTGTAGGAATTGTCAAAGGTGAAATGTTACTCGATTTAGAATTTAAGGAGGATAGCCAGGCTCAAGTTGATATGAATATGGTTATGACAGAACGAGGAGAAGTAGTTGAAATCCAGGGTACTGCTGAAGAAAGGCCTTTTTCTATTAGAAATCTAAACCAGCTAATTAGTTTAGCCGAAAATGGCATTCAGCAGGTTATAGAAAAAGAAAAAGAAATTATTGGAGAACTATAATAAGATGCTGAAATTGGTCCTTGCTTCCAGAAATGCCGGAAAAGTCAGCGAAATTAGGGATAAATTAAATAATTATCCCATAATCGTGGAATGTTTAGACGATTATCCTCAAATAGCAGAAATTAAAGAAAATGGTAAGACCTTTCATGACAATGCAATTATTAAGGCAAAAACTGTATCTGAGTTACTTGGTTTGCCTGCTTTAGCTGATGATTCAGGTTTGGAAATAGAATATTTAGGCGGGAAACCGGGAGTCCTTTCTTCTCGTTGGGGATCCTCTGATCAGGAAAGAATCAATAAAGTAATTAAGGGATTACAAAATACCTCTGTTGAACAAAGGAATGCCCGTTTTGTTTGTGTGATGGCTCTTTTTACTAATGAGAAAGAATATTATATTACTCAAGGAATTTGTTCGGGAAGTATCACTTTATCCCCTCAAGGAAGTTTTGGATTTGGCTATGATCCTATTTTTATACCGGATGGTTATAATCAAACATTTGCTCAGATTGGCAGTAAAATCAAAAATCGTATCAGTCATCGAGCTATTGCACTTAAAAAGATGATTCAAATTATTATTGAACATTATAAATTAAATTAGATAGCTTTACTTAACCACCAAAATACCAAGATAAGCCATATGACCATTTTACAACTGAAATCCAAAAAGTTATATTACTAAAAATATTACCCCCCTTTTAGAGGATCTTAAAGTCACCCGCTACGCGGGTGCGATATTTGATTATTTTATAAACAATTTTATTTATAATGTGTACTACCTGTTTCCCAGAAGACAGGAAAAGGTTGCTTAACTTTGTTGACTTCTCCCGGGATATACTATATAATACTCTTGTTTCGGGGTGTAGCGCAGTTTGGCAGCGCACCTGCTTTGGGAGCAGGGGGCCGGAGGTTCAAATCCTCTCACCCCGACCATGAGCGGGAATAGCTCAGTTGGTAGAGCACTAGCCTTCCAAGCTAGTTGTCGCGGGTTCGAGACCCGTTTCCCGCTCCATTTATTGAAAATATAAGCCTGCGCCTGTAGCTCAACAGGATAGAGCAACGGACTTCTAATCCGTAGGCTGGGGGTTCGACTCCCTCCGGGCGCGCCATAATAGTTTTTTTCGTGGTGGGCGTAGCTCAGTCCGGTTAGAGCCCTGGATTGTGGCTCCAGTGGTCATGGGTTCAAATCCCATCGCTCACCCCACTTTTGAGCGCTCGTAGCTCAACTGGATAGAGCTGTGGACTTCGGATCCAAGGGCTGGGGGTTCGACTCCCTCCGAGCGCGCCTAAACAAGGTTTCAGGGGATACTTCCCCTGAATATATTCTGGTTAATACCAGAATAGTTCTTGAAAAGTTTAAGTTTTTGAATTAGTATTAGAACTAGCTTTATTCTTAGTTTTGAGGGGTTTCAGGGGAAACCTCCCTTGATTAATCCTGGTTAATACCAGGATAGAATTATAAAGTTTTTATTATATTTGTTGAGGGGTTTCAGGGGAAACCTCCCCTGACTATATATTGGGCCGTTAGCTCAGTTGGTAGAGCACCTGACTTTTAATCAGGGTGTCACAGGTTCGATACCTGTACGGCCCACCAATTGTTTTAAGAAACTTGCGAGGGTGGTGGAATTGGTAGACACGCTGGATTTAGGATCCAGTGGGTAACTCCATGCGGGTTCGAGTCCCGCCTCTCGCACCAGAAAATTTATTTATATTTAGCTATATAAAATTAAAGCAACAGGAGAACGTAGTTTTTTTATTTGTTGTATATTTTCAGCGAAATAAAAAGATCAAATAAGATATAAATATTTTAGCCGCAAAGAATATTTGCGGTTTTATTATGATTGAGGAAAGCTTTTGGAGGAAGATAAATAATGATTCATATTAAAAAAGAAAAAAAAGATAAAAACAAAGTAGAAGTGCTAGTAACTGTTGAACAGGAAAAAGTTCAGGAAGAATTTAATAACACTTATCGAGAATTATCTCAAAAAGTAAAAATCCCGGGATTTCGAACTGGTCGAATCCCAATAAATATTTTAGAAATGAATTTAGGAAAAGAATATATTGAACATCAAGTTGCAGAAAAGCTTATCAAGAACAGCTATACAGAAGCAATTGATGAAAGCAAGCTTGATCCTATTGATGTTCCAAAAATTGATTTGGTACAGATAGAAAAAGAAAAACCATTTATTTATAAAATGATTTTGGAAGTAAAACCGGAAATTGAGATACCAAAATTAGACGATATCTCTATTGAAAAGAAGCAGCCAAAAATTACGGAAAAAGAAATCAAAGAAGATCTTGAAAATATCAGAGAAAGCCATGCAAAACTAAAGGCAGTTGAAAATCGGGAATCAAAAATGGGTGATTTCCTGGTAATTGATTATGAGTCATTTGTCAATGGTGAACCTATCCCAGACGGGAAAAAAGAAAAACAAATGATTCAGCTAGGTGATAAAATACCTCCAGAGTTTAATAATAATCTGGTGGGTTTGAAGCCCGGTGATGAAAAGGAAATTGCTATGAAAATTCCGGAAGACATTAAAGATGAGAAATTAGCCGGAAAAGAAATTACTTATCGGGTTCGTTTATCGGATATCAAAGAGAAGGAACTCCCGGATTTAGATGATAATTTTGCCAAAAATGCCGGTGAGTATCAAAATCTGGAAGAATTAAAAGAACATGTAAAAAAACAATTAACCGAAAGAGCTAAATACCAGGCTGAAAATGATTTTGCGGAAGAGCTGATGGAAAAAGTTGCCGAAAAATGTCAATTTGAAGTTCCCGAAGTTTTAATTGATAAACAGGTAAACAATATGATGAATAATCTGAAAGAAGATCTTAAAAAACGAAATATGAGCATGGAAGACTATTACAATACCATTAAGGCGGATGAATCAAAAGTAAAACAAGAATATCGGGTATTGGCCGAAAAACAGATAAAAAAAGAACTAATTATTGACAAAATAATTGAGGATGATAAAATAACCGCAACCGATGAAGATGTGAAAAATAGAATTGAAGAGATTGCAGAAAGCACAAACCAAAAGCCTTTAAAAGTAAGGGCAATGTTTGAAAAAAATAAAACACTGGATAATTTGAAGGAACAAATTAAAAGAGACAAAGTAATTGATATTTTATCCAAAAAAGTTAAAGTAATTGAAAAATAAGGAGGTCCTTTACCATGAATTTAGTACCGATTGTAGTGGAGAAAACACCACAGGGAGAAAGATCCTATGATATATATTCAAGATTATTAAAAGAAAGAATTATTTTTTTAGGAACAGCTATTGATGATCAGACAGCTAATATCATTATTGCTCAATTATTGTTTCTGGAAGCCAATGAACCGGATAAGGATGTTTTTATCTATATCAATAGTCCGGGAGGTTCTGTCAGCTCCACAATAGCCATTTATGACACCATCCAATATATAAAATCAGATGTTTCAACAATTTGCATTGGCATGGCTGCCAGCGGTGCTGCTCTTATCCTGGCTTCCGGTACTGAGGGCAAAAGATTTTCGCTGCCAAATTCCAGGATTATGCTTCATCAGCCGTTGGGTGGTGCCCAGGGTCAAGTTTCTGATATCGAGATTCAGACTAAAGAATTATTGCGCATAAAGAGAAAAATAAATGAAATATTAACTTATCATACTAAACAGCCATTCGAAAGAATAGAAAAAGATACCGACCGTGATTTTTATATGACTGGTGATGAAGCGAAAACTTATGGTGTTGTTGATGAAGTAATCAAGAAACGTATCGATTTCAAAAAAGAGTAAATTGAGGTGTTTTAAATGAAGTGTTCATTTTGCGGGAAAGACCAAAGTGAAGTTAAAAAGATAGTCTCAGGGGCAAATGGGGTCAATATCTGCAATGAATGTATTCAAGTTTGTAATTACATTCTAGAAGAAGATAAAAAAAAGAAAAATAAGCAAGAATTTTCTCTAAAGAATATCCCTATACCTGAAGAGATTAAACAATACTTAGATCAGTATGTTATCGGGCAGGAAAGGGCAAAGAAAATACTTTCTGTCGCCGTATTTAACCATTACCAGAGAATTAAAAATAATCTTGCAGGAAATCGTAAAAATAAAAATAATAAAAAGCCTGAAAATTATGTTGAATTGGAAAAAAGTAATATACTTCTAGTTGGTCCAAGTGGCTGTGGAAAAACGCTATTGGCCAGAACTTTAGCAGATAAGCTCGAGGTTCCCTTTGCAATTGCAGATGCTACAACCCTGACTGAAGCAGGATATGTTGGTGATGATGTAGAAAATGTTTTATTGAAGCTATATCATGCGGCAGATGAAAATATTGAAAAGGCCCAAAAAGGGATTATTTATATTGATGAGATTGATAAAATTGCCCGTAAATCTGAAAATCCTTCTATTACTCGTGATGTTTCCGGAGAAGGGGTACAACAGGCTTTACTAAAAATTATTGAGGGTACTAGTGCCACTATGCCTGTGCAAGGAGGGAGAAAGCACCCTCATCAAAAAAATATTGAAATAGATACCTCACAAATATTATTTATCTGTGGTGGCTCATTTGAAGGATTGGAGAACATCATCAAGGGCCGTATACAGACCCATAATATCGGTTTTAATGCAGATATCTATAGTGGTAACAACATACAACAGGATAAACAGGATAGTCTAAATGCCATCTTGAAGAAAGTTTTGCCGGAAGATTTGATTAAATTTGGCCTTATTCCTGAACTTGTTGGAAGATTAACAATTATTTCAACTATTGACAATCTCGATAAAGAATCTCTAATGGATATCCTGACAAAACCAAGAAATGCAGTGACTTTGCAGTACCAACAAATATTCCTTAATCAGGGAGTGGATTTGAAATTTACTAGAGCAGCCTTAGAAGCTGTGGCCGAAAAGGCTTTAAGTAGAAAAACTGGTGCCAGGGGCTTGAGATCTATAATTGAAGAATCTATGCTGGATATTATGTACCAAATTCCATCACAAAAGAATATCAAGGAATGCACTATTACAAAAAATGTTATTGAAAATAATGAAAATCCTAAATTAATTGAAGAAAATAAAAAGCAAAAAGAGAAAGATACTGCCTAATTATTATAAGTAGGAATTAATTCTCGTTTGCTTGACAAGTTTTTTCAATCATAGTACGATATCCAAAACAAATGATTGTTTATATATGCTGGCTATGAAGGGATAGAGTAAATGGAAATCGATATAAAAACGGTATCCATTGAATGTCCTCCCTGAGCCTGTTTCTGAAACAATTAGTAAGTTTCGTCGGTTGTACCGTTAAAACTCTATTAAGTGCCTGTTTTGCTAGTTTGTAATTAGTATTAGTACAGGAATTAAGGTGGTACCACGAACCCTTTTCGCCCTTAAAAGAGGACGAAAAGGGTTTTTTATGTAAATTACCAATATATTTTACTAAAAAATATAAAATTTAGGAGAATTACTTATGGAAAAACATCAACAAGGCAAATTACCCTCTGTTTATAATCCTAAAACAGTTGAGGATTATTGGTATCAATTTTGGACTGATAATAATCTTTTCCAGGCAAAGAATAATAAAAATAAAAAAAATAATTATTCAATTGTTATGCCTCCTCCTAATATTACCGGTTCTCTGCATATTGGACATGCGCTCAATAATACTTTACAGGATATTATGAGTCGTTGGAAGAGAATGCAGGGTTATGATGTTCTTTGGCTTCCCGGAACTGATCATGCTGGAATTGCTACCCAGAATGTAGTGGAAAGAGAGCTCGCCAAAGAAGGCAAAACACGATATGACCTGGGAAGGGAAAAATTTATTGAACGTGCCTGGCAATGGCGGGAAAAATATGGTTCCAATATTTTAAGCCAGCTAAAAAAAATAGGATGTTCATGTGATTGGTCCCGTTTAAGGTTCACTCTGGATGAAGGACTCTCAAAGGCTGTCAGGAAAGTATTTGTTACTTTGTATGAGGAAGGACTCATATATCGTTCAAATTATGTCATAAATTGGTGTCCTCGATGCCAGACGGCATTAGCAGAGATCGAAGTTGAACAAAGAGAAGAAAATGCCAAGCTTTATTACATTATTTATCCCTTAAAAAATTCTGTCAAAGATCATATTATTGTTGCCACTACTCGACCTGAAACTATGTTGGGAGATACAGCGATTGCAGTTAATCCCAATGATAAACGTTATAAGGAATATATCGGTAAAATAGCCGTTCTGCCCTTACTGGGAAGGGAATTACCCATTATAGCTGATGATTATGTAGACCCGGATTTCGGAACAGGAGCTGTTAAAATTACCCCAGCACATGATCTAAATGACTTTGAACTTGGTCGAAGACATCATCTTGAAGAGATTAATATTTTAAATGATGATGGCACGACTAATCAGAATGCCGGGATATATTCTGGTATGACTATTCTGAATTGTCGAAGGAAAGTCCTGGAGGACTTAAAAGAAAAAGAACTCTTGAAGAAAACAGAAGATTATCGCCATACCATCGGCCACTGTTATCGCTGTGATTCAATAATTGAACCTTATCTTTCCCAGCAGTGGTTTATCAGGATAGAAGACCTGGCAAAACCTGCCATTGCTGCGGTAGAGAAAAAAGAAACCAGTTTTATTCCCAAAAGGTGGTCCAAGGTTTACTTTGAATGGATGTATAACATAAAAGACTGGTGTATTTCACGCCAATTATGGTGGGGTCACCGTATTCCGGTCTGGTACTGCCAGGATTGTGATGAAATGATTGTAAGTATGGAAGACCCTGTTAAATGTCCCAAGTGCCATAGTAGGCAAATTATTCAGGATAAAGATGTACTTGATACCTGGTTCAGTTCGGCTCTTTGGCCTTTTTCTACACTTGGATGGCCTGATCAAACTGCCGATTTAAAAGATTATTACCCAACTTCCCTGCTAATTACCGGCTTTGATATTATCTTTTTCTGGGTTGCCAGAATGATGATGATGGGCCTTAAGTTTATGGATAATATTCCTTTTGAGAAAGTTTTTATTAACCCCTTGATTAAAGACATCGAAGGGAAAAAAATGAGCAAATCAAAAGGAAATGCCATTGATCCATTGCTGATGATTGATCAATATGGTGCTGATGCCTTGAGGATGACTCTGGCCTCCTTAACCATTCAGGCGAATTATATTCGATTATCAAAGGATAAAATTGAAACATTTCGTAATTTTACCAACAAGATATGGAATGTTGCCCGTTTTACTTTGACACATTTGTCAGATTTTAACCCCCAAGAAATAGAAATAGAAAAACTGAACTTTACTTTATTCGATCAATGGATTTTAAGTCAACTAAACAAAACAGTAAAGGAAGTAACAAGTAGTTTGGAACACTATAGATTCAGTGATGCCGCAATGACTATTTATGAATTTTCCTGGAATTATTTCTGTGATTGGTATATAGAATTAGTTAAAGAAACTCTCTATCAGAATGTCAATACAACAGAAAGAAAAACAGCCCAATATGTTCTATGGTATGTGCTTGATCATATCCTTCGATTGTTACATCCCTTTATGCCTTTCATTACTGAAGAGATATGGCAAAAAATACCCCATAAGGAATTAAGCATTTCTGTTTCCAGGTGGCCAGAATATAAAAAAGCTAGAATTGACAGTAATATAGAAGAGCTGGTGATAATAATCCAGGAGGTTATAAAAACGATTCGTAACATCAAAGCCGAAATGAATATACCTCTAACCAGGGATATTGATGTCTATATGAAAGTGGTAGATAATAAGAAAGAAAAGCTGATAAATGATCATTTATCATATATCAAAAACCTTGCCCATATACAATCTTTCCAGGTAGGTGCATCTTTGGAAAAACCTGAATGCTCAGCTACCGGGGTTTTAGAGGATATTGAAATATTTGTTCCCCTAAAAAATGTCATTGATTTAAGCTCCGAAGTTCAACGACTAGAAAAAAAATTGCAAAAGATTGAAAAAGAAATGATTATGGCCAATAAGAAATTAAACAATTCTGATTTTATTCAAAAGGCACCTGAAAAAGTAATTAACAAAGAAAAGGGGAAAATTGAAGAACTAACCGATATACGTGATCGGATAGAAAAAAATCTGAAGGCACTTAAATCACTATGATTAATTACCAAGAAGCAATTGAGTATATTTATGGCCTAAATAAATATGGAATTAAACTTGGACTTAAGAATATCAGCTATTTGCTATCCTTATTTAAAAATCCACATTTAAAGACAAAGGTAATACATATAGCCGGAACCAATGGAAAGGGATCTACAGCGGCAATTATTTCATCAATATTAAAATCTGCCGGGTTCAGGGTTGGCTTGTATACTTCTCCTCATTTAGTTCATTTTCAGGAAAGAATGAGAATAAATGGAGAGTTTATTTCACAGGAAGAAATCTGTCGTCTTCTGGAAAAAATAAAACCTGTCATTCAGCAAGTAGCAAAAACAGAAGGTTATCAGCACCCCACTTTTTTTGAAGTTATCACCGCAATGGCTTTCCAGTATTTTTATGAAAATCAGGTTGATTTTGCCATAATGGAAGTCGGATTGGGTGGTCGTCTTGATGCTACTAATGTTTCTCAGCCACTTGTCTCGATTATAACCCACATCGATTATGATCATATGGATCGATTGGGAGATACATTAACTAAAATTGCCGGTGAAAAAGGTGAAATTATAAAAAAGAATACTCCTGTAGTGAACGCAAAACAATATCCGGAAGCCCATAAGGTAATCAGAATGATAGCCAAAGAAAAAAACGCCCCTCTATATTCAGTAGGGCAAGAAATAGAAGCAAAAATTACCCAATCTAATTTAAAAGGAAACCACTTTAATTATTCAGGTATATATCGTAAATTCAGCAATTTAAATATTAAATTGGCAGGAAGATATCAGGTAGAAAACAGCTCCTTGGCAATCGCTGTAACAGAGCTCCTAAATCAGATGGGTTACTTGATTAAAGAGAGTAATGTTCTGGAAGCTTTAGAGCATGTTGAATGGCCGGGGCGTTTTGAGATAATTCAAGAAAAACCAATGGTAATTTTAGATGGTGCACATAATCCCAATGGAGTTGCCCAGTTTACCATAAATTTAAAACAAATGTTGCCCAAGAAAAAAATTATTGCTATCCTGGGGATTTTTAGTGACAAAGATTATCCCGGGATTATTAAAAATATTGTTCCTTTTGTAGATCAGGTTGTTTTTACAATGGCAAATAACCCAAGAGCAACTCCTACCCGGGTATTGGCCAGAGAAGCAGAAAAATACATAACCCCGGATAAAATAATGGAAAAACCAACCGTTGATTCTGCAATCCATAAAGCCCTGCAAATAGCTGGGGAGGATGATGTAGTATGTGTCACCGGTTCACTTTATACTGTTGGTGAAGCCGAAGCTTATTTTTTAAAAAGAAAGAATAGCCAGTAGAACCTTTATTTAAGGTTAAAGAATGATGAGTTAAAAGACAGGAAAGAGGATAATAACTATGTTCTTTTTTTCCAGGCAGGAAAAAATTGTCCTTCTAATTATCACTGTTTTACTTTTGGGAACTTTCGGTTGGAATATATACAAAACTGAAAGTAGCAATATTACCATTATTCCCTCCTCTGAGGAAATTAACAGCAAAGCAGAGGAGACTACAGAGGACGAAGTTTGCATCATACATATTATCGGAGCAGTTCACCAGCCAGGCGTATATCAACTATCCAAAGATAAACGAATTATTGATGCCGTAAAATTAGCCGGTGGGGAAAAAGAAAAAGCAAACCTTGATGCAGTAAACCTGGCTGCTCATATCTATGACGGTCAAAAAATTATTATTCCTTTTCTCGATGATAAAAAGGAAATTTCGCTTTCAATAAATTCTGAAGCCACAGGAATAACCCAAGAAAATGCACCATCATCTAATAAAGTTTTATTAAATATTAATAATGCAAATTCAAACCAATTGGAAACGTTACCCGGTATCGGGCCGGTTCTTGCTGGTCGTATTTTAGAATATCGCAGTAATAATGGTATGTTTCGAAATATTGAAGAAATT
>CAYWJZ010000009.1:16409-19654 GCA_964458635.1 uncultured Atribacterota bacterium | reverse complement strand
TAGATAATTAAGGGGTTTCAGGGGAAGCTATTCCCCTGACGATAAATGAGCTATGCTCATATATGGCAAGCAAATCAGGTAATCGCAGGTTCCATTTTGGAATCTGAGGAAAGTCCGAGCTCCACAGGGCAGAGTGCTGGGTAACACCCAGTGGGGGTGACCCCGGGAAAGTGCTACAGAAAAGAAAACAGCCGTTTCGGCTAAGGTGAAAAGGTAAGGTAAAAGCTTACCAGTTATTGGGTGACCAATAAGCTTAGTAAACCCCGCTTGGAGCAAGATCAAGAAGGAAACAGTTAGTTGCCCGCTACAGGTTTCCGGGTAGATCGCTGGAAGTATAAGGTAACTTATACTCAAGATAGATGATTACCACACTGTTTTTCTTTAAATGATAAAGAAAAACAGTGACAGAACTCGGCTTATGATTTGCTTGCCAGAAGATTTATATTTGTTCAATAATATGCCTCTTCTTTTGAAAGTTGTATCTTTATTCCTCATTTTTTAGATATCACTGATTTAAAGTGTATATATTCTTTTATCCCTGTACATTTCTACACAGATTAACCCATTTCCCTTACTAGAAATATTATTTAGTAATTCTCCTGAAATTCCTCATAATTTTTTAAAAAATTTCCAAAAAAGGAGGATTTTTTTTATTAAATGTAGTATACTATTAGCAAGTGGAGGAAAGTGGAGGAAAGTGGCTAATGATGTTTCTGGGTCAACACGAACATTCTCTAGACAAAAAGGGTAGAATTATTATGCCTTCCAAGTTTCGGGAGGATCTGGGAGACCCGTTTGTCATAACCTTCGGATTGGATAAATGTTTGTTTGTTTATCCTATGGAAGAGTGGCAAAGATTAGCCAATAATCTTCAATCACTTCCTTTAGGCAAGAAAGACACCAGGGCTTTCAAGCGAACATTAGCCTCCAGAGCATTAATAAGCCATTTTGACCAGCAAGGCAGAGTTGTTATTTCCAAACATTTAAGAGACTATGCTCAGATTAATCAGAATGTCATGATTATCGGTGTTTTTGAGCGTATTGAGATATGGAGTTTGGAAAAATGGGAAGGATATGCCGAAGAAACAGAACAATCCTATGAGGATATTGCCGAACGCATATATGAAAAAGAGGAACATGATTCGTGATTGATTATCATATTCCGGTGATGTGTTCGCAGGTTTTAACTAATTTAATCACCAAGAAAGATGGAATCTATGTTGACTGTACCTTAGGAGGGGGTGGCCATTCAAGGGAGATTATTAAAAAGATTCACCCGGAAGGATTGCTTGTCGGACTGGATCAGGATATTGAAGCCCTGGAATATACCAGAGAAAAGCTGAAAGATTATCAGGATAAAATATTTTTAATTAAAAGCAATTTTGGTGATTTGGAAAAAGCGTTAAGGGATCTGGGTTTAAAGAAAGTTACCGGGGTGCTATTTGATTTAGGGTTATCATCTCGTCAAATCAGTACTCAATCCAGAGGATTTAGTTTTTTAGAAAATCATCTTTTAGATATGAGGATGGATTTAAGCAAACAATTAGATGCCAGCTATATCATTAACCATTATTCGGAAAAGAAATTATGGGAAATTTTTAGCAAATACGGAGAAGAACGTTTTTCCAGGTCAATTGCCAGGTTGATTGTTCAGGAAAGAAAAAATAAGCCTATTCAAACAACCAGACAGCTGGCAGAATTAATTATCAGTATTTATAAAAAGTATAAAAAAAATAAATGGCGCATTCATCCAGCTACCAGGGTATTTCAAGCTTTGAGAATTGAAGTAAACAATGAATTAGAGAGGTTAAAAGAAGCCTTAAAACAGGCAATTAATCTTTTAGAATGGCAGGGAAGAATATGTGTGATTTCCTATCATTCGTTAGAAGACAGAATTGTTAAACATACCTTTAAAGAACTGGCAAGCAAAGAAAGTGCTACTCTTTATGGGTATAGATTGAAAATTATATCCAAAAAACCATTTTATCCTTCAGAAAAAGAAATTAAAGAAAATCGGAGAGCCCGGAGCGCCAAAATGAGAGTTGCCGAAAAAAATACTTTCAGAGAGAGTAACCAAAAATGAAAGATATTATATCCATTGAAGAAAACGGTCAATTTAAGGAAAAAAATCATAAGGTATCATTCTCTTTTTTCTTATTTATTATTATCATCATTAGTTTATTGGTAATAGGATACATCTGCAGTAATATCACGTTGATGAGCCTGGGTTACCAGTCAATTGATTTAGAGCAGAAGAAAGACCAATTGATGGTTAGAAAAAACCAGCTGGAATATTCAGCAGGACACCTCTCTTCCTTAACCCGAATTGAAAGAATAGCATGTCAGGAATTGGGGATGCATCGTCCGGAGAATATAGAGTTTATTGCCATGCTTCCGGCAGACATCAACAGGAATGCAGTGGCTACTCAAACTTCGGAGGAAAGCCAGGATGCAGGATATTTAGAAGCGGGAACTTTTCTAAAGGAATTTGCTAATTTACAAATTTTCCAAAACCAGTAAAATAATGGTAAGCAATTTCATAGGCGAGGCACGAGATTTTGTTTCAATTGAACGAAAAAAGAGAACGAATTATTTTATTATTTATTATTTTTATTTTTATCTTCTTAGTATTGATTTATCGTTTATATCAAATACAGATTGTGGAAGGTAGCAAACTCGATGAACTTGCCAGAAAAGAGCATATCACTTCATATATCATAGATGGTAAAAGAGGTATCATCTTAGACCGGAATTTAAAAAAGTTAGCAGACAATGTAGCTTCAAAATCATTATTTGCCATACCCTATAAAATAGATAATCCTAATGAAGTTGCCGGAATTATTTCAGATAAACTTGATTTGAGTTATCAGCAGATTAAAAAACAATTAGAAAAAGAGAAATATTTTGTCTGGATTAAGAGAAAATTGTCTCAAGATAATTATGAGGAAATAAAAAAAATGGATTTGGAAGGGTTAGATTTTGTAACTGAAAACAAAAGGTATTATCCCAAAGAATCACTCGCCGCTAATATTTTAGGATTTGTTGGAATTGACAACCAGGGTTTAGAAGGGATGGAGATGTACTTTGATGATAAACTGAAAAGTACCCCCGGCTTGGCTGTTATGGAAAGAGATGCATCAGGAGCACGAATACCCTTAAGTATGGAAAGGATCCAACCTTCCAAAGACGGAATGTCAATTGTCCTAACAATCGATGAGGTGATTCAATATATTACTGAGGAAGCA
>CAYWJZ010000009.1:0-16309 GCA_964458635.1 uncultured Atribacterota bacterium | reverse complement strand
AATGTCAATTGTCCTAACAATCGATGAGGTGATTCAATATATTACTGAGGAAGCATTGGAAAAGGCTTATCAGCAATATCGTCCTGAATCAGCAGTTGCCGTTGTAGTAAAACCAAAAACAGGAGAGATCCTGAGTATGGCAACAAAACCTACTTTTAAACTTAACTCTTTCCAGCAATCACCTGAAGATCACTGGAAAAACCGTGCTATTACCGATAACTATGAACCTGGTTCAATTTTCAAGATATTTACCATCGCTACTGCATTGGAGAATGATTATACCAGTCTTGATGATCAGTTTAACTGTAAGGGCTGGATAAGGTATAACGGAACCGTTATCCGGGATATTGATCCACATGGCAAGCAGGATTTAACAGAGATCGTAAAAAATTCCTGCAATGTTGGTTTGATTGAAGTCGGAACACGAATGGATGAGAATATTTTTGCTGAATCTATTCGTAATTTTGGTTTTGGTAAAGAAACTGGCATCCATTTGCCCGGGGAAAGCCCGGGATTATTCAGATCAGTAAACAATTGGTCAAGGATATCAATTGCTTCTTTGTCTATAGGCCAGGAAATATCAGTAACCCCGCTTCAACTAGTTATGGCAACCTCAGCGATTGCTAATAACGGTGTTTTAATGAAACCATTAATAGTAAAAGAAATTATTGATTCAGAGTATAATATAGTTAAACAATATCAACCTGAAGAAATACGAAAAGTTGTATCTACACAAACGGCAAATACTTTAATGGATATATTAGAGGAAGTGGTAGATGATGGTACGGGGGTCAGAGCAAAGTTGGAAAATTATTCGGCTGCCGGTAAAACCGGTACTTCCCAAAAATTTGATTTTTCCCTGGGCAGATATTCCTATGAGAAATTCACTTCCTGGTTTGTAGGATTTACTCCCAGCCATGATGCAGAAATAGCTATTTTAGTAATGTTAGATGAACCCAAAGGGAGTTATTATGGAGGAACGGTAGCGGCACCGGTTTTCCGGGAAATTGCCTCAAAAGTGCTTCCCTACCTATCTATTCCTTCTGAATTATTAAGATAAACAGGAAAAAGATTTTACTTTTTAAGGAATATTCGGTAAGATATTTTTCGTATGCTTGATTGTAATTCAGTCATGCCTCATTAAAGTTTTTAATAACGAAAAGAATTTAATCATACTAAGATTAGGTTAAGGGGATCAGTTGAAATTATCAAAGCTAATTCAGGATATAAAGATAGAAGAAATTAAAGGGAATACTGATATTGAAATCGAGGGAATATCGCAAAATTCTAAAATAACTAAAAAGGGTTATTTCTTTGTTTGTATTAATGGTTTTGTTAGAGACGGACACCAGTTTGCGGGTGAGGCAGTAGAAAATGGTGCCAGTGCGATTTTGATAGAAAAAGACATTCTTCCTGTTAAAGCAGGTATTACACTGATAAAGGTAAGGGATACCCGAAAAGCCTTAGCCTTAATAGCTAATCGCTATTATAATTACCCTTCACAAAAGTTGAACTTGATTGGCATTACCGGTACAAACGGTAAAACAACTGTTGCCTATATGTTAAAGGCAATTTTTGAAGAAGCGCACAAAAAAGTTGGCTTGCTGACCACAGTAGAGAATATTATTGATAATCAATCATTAGAAGCAAAAATGACTACCATGGAATCACTTGATTTGCAAAAAGCATTTTGTAAGATGTATGCTTGTAATACCGATTATGTAATTATGGAGGTCTCTTCTCATTCCCTCAGCCTCTCAAGGGTAGAAGGGTGTGATTTCGATATGGCGATTTTTACTAATATCAGTGATGAACATTTCGAAATTCATCAAAATTTCCATAACTACCTGGAAAGCAAGAAAAAGTTATTTCAATCACTGACTTATTCAAAAAAAGATCTTAAAAAGAAAAAAGGGATTATCAATATTGATGATTCCTATGCTAATGAATTCATAAAAAATCTTCCAACAGAAGCGGTTACTTATGGTATTGAAAGAGAAAGCAACTTTCATGCCCGGGATATCACAATTGATTTGAGAGAGACCAGTTTTGTAGCCGAAACCCCCCGGGGAAATATAAAGATATTATTAAATATGAGCGGTAAATATAATGTATATAATGCCCTGGCAGCAATTGCCGCCGCCGTAAACCTGGGTATACCCCTGGAAGTAATTGCCGGGGCTTTCCGAAAATTTTCAGGTGCTCCGGGAAGATACAAAATTTTAGATTACGGACAGCCTTATACGATTATAATTGATTTTGCCCACAATTTTCATGGATTGGAACATATATTAAAGACACTGAAACTTTTTCCCAGAAACAGGATTATTACTATTTTTGGACATGGAGGAGAAAGAGATTATCGGGTTAGAAAAAAAATGGGCCGGGTGGTCGGCATGTATAGCGATTATGGCATCATTACTACTGATAATCCCAGGAGTGAAGATCCAAAGAAAATATCTGAAGAAATCGAAAAAGGTTTACAGGAAGTTAAAAATTGTAATTATCGGGTAATACTGGACCGGGTTCAGGCTATAAAATATGCTTTAGATATTGCCGAAGTGAACGACATTGTCTTGATTGCCGGGAAAGGTCCGGAAAATGAGCAGGTATATCATGATCGTACTATTTACCATAATGATGAGGAAGTTGTGCATCAAATAATAACGAAGAAGGGTAATTGACTGATGTTTCGATTAAATGATTTGGCCAGAGTAATACCGGAATCGAGGTCATTGGGAGATACAAATGTCAAGTGGAAAAATATATCAATTGATAGTAGGACAATTACCCCTGGTGATCTTTTTTTTGCCCTGAAAGGGGAGAATCATAATGGGCACCAGTTTATCGGGGATGCCTGTAAAAAAGGTGCCAGCGGAATTGTGTTGGAAAAAAATTTTTACATAAATCACAAATCATTTTTTGATGCATGCCAAGCACCTCTGTTATTAGTTGAGAATTCATTAGTTGCATTACAGCAATGGGCACATTATTATCACTCCCTCTGTAACTCTTTTGATATCTGTATTACCGGAAGCAACGGTAAAACTACTACCAAAGAGATGATTGCTCATTTATTAAAATTAAATTATCATGTCTTAAAATCACAAGGTAATTATAATAATGAAATAGGTGTTCCCTTAACACTTCTGGCTTTAAAGTCTTATCATAATGTCCTGGTTATGGAAATGGCTGCCCAAAAGGTTGGAGAAATTAAGGAATTAACAAATATTGTAAAGCCGGACATTGCCGTTATAACCAATGTTGGTGAAGCCCATATTGGATTATTTGGAACGAAAAATAATATTGCCAGAGAAAAATCCGAAATTATTATAGCACTAAAGGAGAAAGGAACGGCAATCCTGAATCGTGATGATTTTTATTTTAATTATTTTCGTGAACGTATTTCACCTGATATAGAGTTAATTGATTTTGGTTTTCATCCGAAGGCTCGGATAAGGGCGGAAAATATAAGACAGGAAAAAGAAAGTGGCATCCATTTTAATCTAATATTAGAAGGAAATGAAACTCATCATGTTTTTATTCCGCTATTGGGGAAATTCAATGTTTATAATACCCTGGCGGCAATCTGTGTAGCGGTAAAAATGGATATTCCCATAGATAACATAATTCGAAGAATTGCCAGTTTTAAAGGTCTGCAGATGCATATGGAATACCGGTCATTTGGCAGAGGGATAACCTTAGTGCAGGATTATTATAATGCCAATCCAACTGCTATGAAAGAAGCATTGAGTAGTGTGGCGTGTATTTCGGGAGGACGCTTCAAGGTTGCTGTACTGGGTGATATGCTGGAATTAGGAGACCAAACAACGGATTACCATAGAGAGGTTGGGAGATTTGCTGCACAACTTTCCTTTAATATGATCATTGGATTTGGAAAATATGGAATTATTATTGGCCAAGCTGCTGAAAAAGAGGGAATGAAAAGGGAAAATATTTATTATTTTCATAGGGAAGACAAGGAAAAATTGGCAAATCACTTGGAAGATACGGTTCCTGATAACAGTATTGTGCTATTAAAAGGATCCCGAAATATGCAGATGGAAGAAATTGTCCGGTATTGGCTGGAGAAGCGAAAAACCAAAGGGGGAAGTTTTCATGTTTAGGATTACAGGTTCTCTGGTGATTGCTTTGCTTGGTCCAATCTTTATAGTTCCTCTTTATATAAAAATGCAAAAGAAATATAAAATTGGGCAAAGAATCAGACAGGAAGGCCCTGATTTACATCAGCACAAAACCGGCACCCCCACAATGGGAGGTTTGGTAATATTTTTTTCTGTTGGCCTTTCCCTATTATTTTATCTACCTGAAGACAGCAATACTTATATGGCTTTTATCTTATTGTGCAGCTTTGGCCTGGTTGGTTTTATAGACGATTTTATTAAAAATTATAAAGGAAGATCATTGGGCTTAAAGGCCAGAGTAAAGATTCTGATACAACTTATTATCTGTGTTTTCTTTCTGTTCTGGTTATTTCAAAACCAGCCAGTTAGTCAGAAAATTATCATACCATTTATGGAGAATTCTTTGTTTGTTCCCCAAATAATATATATACCTTTTGTAATACTGGTTTTTATCTCTTCAACAAATGCGGTTAATTTAACCGATGGACTGGACGGACTGGCTACAGGACTGATGATTATTGCCCTTATTGCCTTTGCTTTAATAGCTTTTTCCCAGGGGGAAAAAAGTTTGGCGATATTTTCTTTGATTATTGGATTTTCCTGTACTGGTTTTTTGTTATACAATTTTCATCCGGCAAAGATATTTTTAGGTGATGTCGGCTCACTGGGTTTAGGCGGGGTTCTGGCAGCCATTGCTGTCTTAACCGGTACAGAGTTATTTTTATTGTTGATAGGTGGTGTTTTTGTTATAGAGACATTATCGGTAATCATACAGGTTATTTCTATCCAGATGATGAAAAAACCTGTTTTTAAAATGAGTCCTTTGCATCACCATTTTGAATTATTAAAATGGAAAGAAACTCATATTGTATTATTATTTTGGGGAGTAGGGGTAGTACTATCTTTTTTGGCGTTAGCTATCTACCCTAAATAGAGGCTTCTTAAAGCCATCCGCTATGCGGGTGTGATTTTACCTGAATTAAGGAATGGTTAGAAAATGAATTTATCCCAGACCAGGCAACCGGATTACCTTTTACTGGCTACCATATTACTGTTATTAACTATTGGAATAATTATGGTATTCAGTTCCAGTTATATTATGGCCTATAAATGGTATGGTAATAGTTTTTATTTCTTCAACAGACAGACAGTCTATGCTATTATTTCGGTAATCATTTTTTTTATCGCTCTGAAAATTGATTATCATTTCTGGCAAAAAATTGCCATTCCTATCCTGATCCTGTCAATATTTTTATTAATATTACTTTATTTCCCAGGGTTTGCCAGACAGGTAAGAGGAGCAAAAAGATGGCTTACTATTGGTCCATTATCCCTTCAGCCTTCAGAATTAGCCAAATTTGCGCTTATCTTGTATATTGCCGATTGCCTGACCAGGAAAACAGCCAAAGATATTAGTTCCTTCATCTGGGGTATTTTGCCTGTATTTATTGTAACAGTACTTATTTTCTTGCTTATTTTTGGTCAACCTGATTTTAGTACAGCACTTGTTATTATGGGCTGCTCCTTCATTATGCTTTTTATCGGGGGAAGTAAAATAACCCAATTATTTTCTTTAATAGTTTTACTCCTGCCAATGGGAATGATGATGGCTTTAGGTGAGGATTATCGCAGGGTTAGATTGCTTTCTTTTCTGAATCCCTGGGGAGATCCCCTAAAAAGCGGTTTCCATATTATCCAATCATTATTGGCTCTTGGTAGCGGGGGGTTGAGTGGTGTTGGTATTGCACAAAGTAGACAAAAATTTTTCTATCTACCTGACCAGCATACTGATTTTATCTTTTCTATTATTGGAGAGGAACTGGGCTTTCTGGGTGTTCTCGCCGTGATTGCTCTCTTTATTTTATTTTTATGGAGAGGAATTTTGATTTCCTTAAAAGCAAAAGATAATTTTGGTTTATTACTGGCTGCGGGTATCACTTCGCTGATTGTTTTTCAGACCATCATTAATATTAGTGTAGTAACAAAGTTGATCCCGACAACCGGGATTACTTTACCGTTTATCAGCTACGGTGGATCATCGCTTATCGTAAACATGTTTTGCGGTGGTATTCTGTTGAATATTTCCAAAAATAGCCTTGATAAAAATGGAGTTACCTGAAGAATGAAGATTATAATTACCGGAGGAGGAACAGGTGGACATATATACCCGGGAATTAGCCTGGCTAGAACATTCATAAAAAAAGATGCCAAAAATGAACTTATATTTGTTGGGACTAATCATGGGATGGAAGCAGAGCTTATACCCAGGGAAGGTTTCCAGTTTCATGCTTTAAAGGTAAAAGGGGTTAGAAGGAAATTATGTCTGGAAAGTTTTTATGCTATTTTATTATTTTTTACATCCCTGGTTACTTCTTTAAAGTTAATCAAGAAAATCAATCCTGATTTGGTAATAGGTACAGGAGGGTATGTTAGCGGATCGGTTGCCCTGATATCATCAATAGTAGGGATTCCCACTTTTATTCATGAACAGAATGCGATACCGGGAATAACAAATAAATTTTTATCTCTGACCTGCCGAAAAGTATTTATCAGTTTTTCTGAATCAAAAGATTATTTCTGGAAAAAGAATAAAACGGTTTACCTGGGCAATCCGGTCAGGGAAAATATCTGGCAGGGCAACAAAAATGAGTTGATTAGAAAAGTTGGCCTGTCTGTTAGTAAAAAAACGATTTTAGTTTTTGGAGGAAGTAAAGGTGCCAGGACAATTAACCATACCTTTCTAGATTGTTTGAATATGATGGATGAATCACATTGGAATCAATGGCAGATTATGATAATAAGCGGAAAAGATGACTATACTTTAGTAAAAGAAAAATTATTTCATAGTAAATACAGGGAAAATATTCATGTTTTTCCCTATTTATACAAAATTGAAGATGCCTACGACCTTGCCGATCTGGTTATTTGCAGGGCAGGGGCGACAACCGTAGCAGAACTTACCGCAAAAGGATTACCGGCAATACTGATACCCTATCCACATGCAACCGGGGATCACCAACTATTTAATGCCCGCTTGCTGGAAAAGAAAAAGGCTGCGGTTGTAATAACCGAGAGTGAACTTACAGAAAAAAAATTGGCAGAAAAACTTTCAGGATTTATGAAGGATGAAGAAAAAATAAATGTATTTGCCCAAAATAGTCAAAATATTGGCAAGCGGCAGGCAGCAGAAGAGATTGTTAATTTGATATATGACAATATAAAAAAATAAGAATATTCTTCTTGATAATCTAAATAATCTATTTATATAATGAATAAAATAAGGTAAACTATTAGGAGAAAATAATAGGTGCCTTATGAGTAAGTTAGAAAGGTGTATTTATGGATATTGAAAAAAAGCGTGTTCATTTTATCGGTATTGGTGGTACCGGAATGAGTGGAATTGCTTCAATTTTATTGGATTTAGGGTATAAAATCAGTGGATCCGACTTAAAGAGTACTGTAATTACCAGAAGATTGATGAATAAAGGTGCCATGATTTTTAAGGGTCATCATAGCAGCCATATCTCAGGAGTAAATTTAGTGGTTATCTCCTCAGCAATTAATAAAGAGAACAAAGAGGTTATTGCTGCCAGGGAAAATAACATTGAGGTTATACCCAGAGCCGAGATGCTTTCCCGTATTATGCAACAAAGTCACCGCATCGCTGTTTCCGGCACCCACGGCAAGACTACCACTACTTCTATGATAAGCATGATACTGGAAAAAATGAACCTGGATCCTACGGTAGCGATTGGTGGAGAAATAAATGATATCGGTGGGAATGCCAAACTCGGAAAGGGAGATTATGTTGTAGTCGAGGCTGATGAAAGTGATGGTTCATTTTTGTTACTTAATCCCAATATGGCCATTGTAACCAATATCGAAAATGATCATCTCGATTATTTTCTCCATCTCGGGAAAACCATAGAGAGTTTCCAGCAATATGTGAACAAGGTGCCTGATGAGGGGTGTATTATTTTTGGCTGTGATTGTCCCAATACAAGAAACCTTATTATAAAACTGGCTTTAAAAAAGCGTGTGATATCTTTTGGTTTTCACCAAGATGCCTGGATACGTGCTGTAAATCCAATCCTGTCAAAAAATTCTTCCACCTCTGATATTTATTACCAACAACAGAAATTAGGTTCATTGAATCTAAATATTCCCGGTTATCATAATATATCCAATGCCCTGGCTGCTATCACTGCTTCCATGGAGCTGGGAATCGATTTTGATGATATCAAGGAGATATTGTTTCATTTTAAAGGAGTGAAACGCAGGCAGGAAGTTGTTGCCAATTTTAATGAAACGCTGATGATTATGGATGATTATGGTCATCATCCCACTGAAATATTGGCTACCCTGGAGGCAATTCGCAAAGGATGGCCGGATCGCAGAATAATCACTGTATTTCAACCTCACCGCTACAGCCGAACGAATCTATTGCTGGAACAATTTGGAACTGCTTTTCAGAATTCCGATATTGTAATTATCAATGATATCTATGCCGCAAACGAAAAGCCTGTTGCCGGTATTTCTTCAGAGGCCGTCTATCAGAGAGTCAGGAAACACAAAAAAGAAAATGTCTATTATTTACCCGGTAAAAAGGAGACTGTTTCTTTTTTGCTTGATATCATTTCACATGGTGATATTGTGATAACGATGGGGGCCGGGGATGTCTGGAAGATCAGCAAAGAACTGGCAAGAGAATCAAAAAGCATTGCAGTTAGATCAGGTACAGGAGATTAATGTTCAGCAAGAGACAAATCCGAAGAGAGATTGAAAATAATGAGCTGGAAAAAGAAATAAAGACCGATGAATCAATGAAATTCCATACCTCATGGAAGGTTGGGGGTATTGCTGATTTTTTCTGTATTCCGACTGATGAAGAGAAGCTGAAAAAGGTAATATTATTTGCTTTAGAACACGAATTACCTATTCATATTATTGGCAATGGGTCAAATATATTGGTTTCCGATAAAGGTATTCGGGGCCTGCTGGTAAAAGTAGCAAGAACGCTCGACAAAATTGAATATTCTGGTAAAATGATAAAAGTAGGTGCGGGAATACTGCTGCCGGTGTTGGTAAGAAAAACAGTAGAACAAGAGCTAAGCGGATTGGAATTTTCCTCACATATACCGGGAACATTAGGCGGAGCGATTATGAATAATGCCAGCTTTGGAGATAAATCCATGGCTGATATTGTCAAGAGGATTTCCTTATTTAATTATGATAGCGGAACCTTCCAGGAAATTGGCAAAGACAGATATGATTTCTTCTACCGAGGAATTAATTTAGCTATAAAAAGATTTGTCATTACAGGTGTAAATCTGGAACTAAGGAAAGAAAATAAGAATAATATTATTTCTAAAATAAAGAAATTTTATATTCAAAGGAAGTCAAGTCAACCTGTTAAATCTCTTACGGCAGGATGTATATTTAAAAATCCTAGAGTAAAGCCGGCTGGTCAGTTAATAGAAGAATCCGGGGCCAAGGGATTAATGATAGGAGATGCACAGGTTTCTGAAAAACATGCTAATTTTATCATTAATCGGGGAAAGGCAACTTCTGAGGATATTTTGCGATTAATGGAAGAAATCGAAAGAAGAGTAGAGAAAAATTTTGGTATAAAACTGGAAAGAGAAATAAATATTATAGGTTTTTAAAAAATCCATAATTTTGATTAGATAAGAGGAATTGGCTTTATCAATTACCAGGAACCGGGGGATTATGAAGAGCTTCAACCCGAAGAAAAAGAAAAAAGCAATAGAAAAGTTAATATAATTAAAGTATTTCTTTTTTATGTTATTATTGGTTTTCTTGGTTGGAATTTTTTTTACTTTATTTTTACTTCCCCATGGTTCGATATAAAAATAGTTAACATTGAGGGTAATAAACACCTTAACAATGAAGGGATAATAAATCAGGGAGAAATAGAGCCTCAAACCAATTTATTCCATTTTAATACCGAAAATACCCGAAAGAATCTATTGGATAATCCCTGGATTTCCGATGTTTCGGTAAAAAAAATATTTCCCAACCAACTGAATATTGAACTTAGAGAACGGCAACCTGTTCTTACTATTTCTTGGGATGATCGTTTTTATCTGGTTAATGAAAAAGGTGTTATTCTTTCGGTACTAGAGCAGTTTAACAATAGTTTTGATTTGTATATCCTGACAGGCTTGGATATCGGTACAAAAAAACCGGGAGAGGTCATTGAAAAGCAGGAGTTTTATGATACACAAAGAATTATCTACGCCCTGGAAAACATTTTTCCCGATCAATTTTACAAGATACAGGTCATTCCAACAGAAGAGTTTATCTTATTTCACAAAAAAAACAATATAAAAGTCAGGATTAGAGATGGAGAGCAATTAATTGACGAATGGTATCTACTGGAAAGGGCGCTGCAAAAAGTTTTTCGCGAAGAGTTACCATTAGAGGAAATAAATATGAAGTATGAAGAAAGATTATCTATTATTCTAAAAGAAGAATAATTTCGAAATATAGTGCATGATCTAGCATATAGGAGGATGGCTATGAAAGGCGATTTACTGGTAGCGGGCTTGGATATTGGAACGAATAAAACCAATACACTCATTGCTGAGGTAGGAGAGGACGATCATATTGAAATCGTGGGAGTTGGTTCTGTTCCTTCCAGGGGTGTGAAAAGAGGAGTTATCGTTGATTTGGATCAGGCTGCCGAAGCAGTAAAAGAATCAATGAATAATGCAGAGAGAATGGCTGGTGTTCATATGGATTCGGCGGTTGTTTCCGTAAACGGAAGTCATATTTCTTCATTTAACAGCCAGGGTGTGATTGCAATATCAAAAGAGCATCCGGAAATTGGAGAGGAAGAAATAGAAAAAGTTATCGAAGCAGCCAAGGCAGGTGTTATTGCACCGGAAAGAGAATTGATTCATGTGTTACCTAGAGAATTTATATTAGACGGACAAAAAGGCATTCTGGATCCCATGGGAATGTCTGGTTCAAGGTTGGAGGGCAAGGTTCACATTGTTACAGGGTCGGTTACTGCGGTACAGAATCTTTTAAAATGTATAGAAATGGCTGACTTGGATGTTGATGAATTAATTTTTGGCAATTTAGCCTGTGGGAATGCCATCTTAAGTAAGACAGAAAAAGAGTTAGGAGTTCTCCTGATAGATATGGGTTCTGGGTCTTCTGATATTTCCATTTTTATGAATGATAATATTGCCTACTCCTCTATACTACCATTGGGAGGAATACAGATTACCAATGACCTGGCTATTGGTTTAAAGACTTCAATTGAAGAGTCAGAAAGATTAAAATTAAAATACGGTAATGTAATGGGAAATTATATTTCCCCCGAAGATGTAATCGAAATAACCAAGTCAAGCGGTCAAGAGAAAGATAAAATTTCCAAAAAATATCTTGTTGATATTATAGAACCAAGAGTACAGGAGATTTTTGGGTTGATAAAAGAAGAGTTAGAACGATCGAATTACTTTCACTTGATTTCTCAGGGAGTGGTACTTACGGGGGGATGTGCGCTTTTACCCGGAATTAAAGAATTAGCTGCAAAAGTATTTGAAATCAATACACGGATAGGAAGTCCCGCATATCAAGGAGAATTGGGGGATTTAATTAATGAGCCCCGATTTTCAACAGTGATGGGACTGCTTGACTTTGCTGTGGAGCAGGAAAGAATGGCGGGTTCAAGCAGATCCAAGAGAAAGAAGGGCACCGCAATTTTTGCTAAATTTACGAATTGGCTGAGAGATTTTTTTTAGTATTTAATTCACTACTAATTATTGAAGGGAGGGTTAATTTTGAATAATCTACCAGAAAGACCTGGATCATTTGTTGATATTAAAGTCATCGGAGTTGGCGGAGGTGGAGGCAATGCTGTCAATCGGATGATTGAAGAAAGTATTAATGGAGTAAAATATATTTCTACAAATACGGATGCCCAAGTGCTGGCTCTGTCAAATGCTGAACAGAAAATACAGTTAGGCAGCAGAATCACTATGGGTTTGGGCAGTGGCTCCAATCCGGATATTGGTAAAAGGGCAGCCGAAGAGGATAGAGACAAAATAAGCAAAGCCTTGGAAGGTTCCGATATGGTATTTATTACCGCCGGGATGGGCGGAGGCACCGGTACCGGTGGAAGTCCGGTTATTGCTCAGATATCTAAAGAATTGGGGGCTTTAACGGTTGCTGTTGTTACCAAGCCTTTTACTTTTGAAGGGGTCAAGCGATCAAAGCAATC
Source organism: uncultured Atribacterota bacterium (assembly GCA_964458635.1). Lineage (GTDB taxonomy): Bacteria > Atribacterota > Phoenicimicrobiia > Phoenicimicrobiales > Stramentimicrobiaceae > CAYWJZ01. Next base: position 3,910 of record CAYWJZ010000009.1, on the reverse strand, counting down.
TGAAGAAGGAATTAAATTGCTTAAAGAATTTGTTGACACCTTAATTGTTATACCTAATGACCGGTTATTACAGGTCATTGCTGAGAATACTCCGGTTTTGGAAGCTTTCAAGGTGGCAGATGAATTGCTACTCCATGGTATTCAAGGGATTTCAGAAATTGTTGTGGAACCCGGTCTGATTAATGTTGATTTTGCCGATGTAAAGATGATTATGGAAAATGCCGGAACAGCTATTATGGGTATCGGAAGAGCCAATGGTGAAAATCGCGCCTCCGAAGCTGCCTACAATGCAGTTAATAGTTCTCTATTGGGAACCAAGATCACGGATGCAAGAGGAATACTGTTTAATATTTCCGGTGGAAAAAACATGACTCTTTTTGAAGTCAATCAGGCTGCTGAAATTATTCAGGAAGCCGCAAATCCTGATGCGAATATTATCTTTGGCTCAGTAATCAACGAGTCTCTCGGTGAAGACCTGCGCATTACCGTTATTGCTACCGGTTTTGATGAACTATCAGCTGAAGAGAAGGAAAGAGAACAAACTAAAGATAGAATAACCAGTCAAAATGAAAAAGAGAAAGTAGAAAGAGTAGAAAGAAAAGAAGAGGAAACAAAGTCAGAAGAAATACCAAACAAAGAACCTATGAAAAATGATGTTGATTATAGTGATTTAGAAATCCCGACTTTCTTACGCAAAAACAGATAAAATAGAGTTTTTCAAAAAAATTATTTTACTGAAAAATATAAAATAGAAAAGCAGGCAATCAAACTATATAAGTATAGGAAATTGCCTGCTTATTATTTTGACATATTTTTGCTTGACATTATACATATAGGGTATTACTATTAGTAATAGCCCTAAATATGGAGATGTTTAATGAAATGTCCCTTCTGTAATTATTCTGAAACCGGAGTAATAGAATCAAGATCAATGGAAAGCGGTAGAGTAATTCGTCGCAGGAGATATTGTAAAAAATGCAACAAACGTTTTACTACTCATGAACGAATTGAATTGGTTCCCCTGGTAGTGATTAAAAGAGACAATAACCGAGAAGTATTTAACAGGGAAAAAATCATGAAAGGTATTTTAAAGGCCTGTGAAAAAAGACCAATTACTATGGCTGAAATCAATCAAATTGCCGATGAGATTGAAGAAAAATTAAAACAAAAATCTACTAATGAGGTAAAGAGTCAGATTATCGGGAGGCTGGTTATGAATAGGCTAAAAGCCTTAGATGAGGTAGCCTATGTAAGGTTTGCCTCTGTATACCGGCATTTTGAAGATGTAGGGAGCTTCTTAAAAGAAATTAACCGAATCAAAAAAGTAAGATAAGTTAATGAAAAAGTAAGGGAGAGCACAATGGTAGACAAGATAAAAAAAAGAGAAGGCAATCTTGTTCCTTTTGATGAAGAAAAAATCTATAATGCTATATTAGCGGCAATGGAAGCTGTCGGCGAAAAAAATCAGGAACAAGCCCGCAAGGTTACCGATCATGTGATTTACCGCTTGGAGGTTAATTTCGGGGAAAAAACACCCTCGGTGGAGGAAATACAGGATTTTGTCGAAGAACAACTAATAGAGAAAGGTTTGGCCAAAATTGCCAAAGCCTATATTTTGTACCGAAATAAAAGAAATGCTATCAGGAAAAAATTACATGTCAGGGGAAAAGAAAAGGAATATAAAAATAGCACAGAAATGTCACTTTTGGTCTCAACCTCTACCAAAGAAACGGTTATGCCCTGGGATAGAAATAAGATAACCAGTGCTCTCTGTAAAGAAGCCCAGATTGCACCGGGAATAGCCAGAAAAATTGCAAAAAATGTGGAAGAAAAAATATTTAATCTGAATTTTAATAATATTTCTACCGCTCTAATAAGGGAATTCGTGGATAATGAGTTATTTGCCCGGGGATATGAAAAAAAATGGAATAAACAAAAAATAATTGGCATGCCGACTTATGATATAAAACGATTATTTCTTTCCAAAACAAAAGAGAATAGCAATATAGCTACCAATAATCCCGAAGCAATCAATCTGGCAATTGCGGAAAATACTATTAAACAGTATATGTTACAGGAAGTGTTCACTCCGGAAGTGGCAGAAGCTCATCTAAAAGGAGTTGTTCATATTCATGATCTTGGGTACCCCAGGATCTACTGCTCGGGACATTCTCTGGAATTCATCAAGAAATACGGGTTAAATTTAGATAACCTGGATACCGCATCTTCTCCTGCTAAATATGCCCGTACTTTAACCGGACATCTTAATACTTTTCTTTCCTCAATGCAGGCTTATTATGCAGGAGCCTTAGGTATTGCCTATCTCAATATCTTCTATGCTCCTTACCTGGTTGGTATGTCTTATGAAGAAATGAAGCAGGAAGCTCAGTATCTTATATTTAGCGGTTCCCAGAATGCTTTTTCCCGAGGGGGGCAAAGTTTGTTCCTAGATTTTAATGTCCACCTTGGTATTCCAGAACATTTGAAAGAAGTACCTGCCATAGGACCGGGAGGTAAATATACAGGCAAAACATATCAGGAATATGAACAGGAAGCCCGACGATTTCTCAAAGTCTTAATGGAAGTATGGGAAGAAGGGGACTCCAATGGGAAAGTTTTTGCTTTTCCTAAAATGGATTTACATATTAATAATGAATCTTTTCAGAATCCTCAGGAAAGAGAATTACTACAATATGCCTGTCAAATTGCTTCCAAAAACGGGACACCTTATTTTATTTTTGATAGGGATAGCGTAACTCTTTCTGCTTGTTGCAGGTTAAAAAATGAGATAACAGATATTGAGATGATTAAAAAGCCAGAGAAGTTAAGATTTTCAGGTATTCAGAATGTGACAATAAATCTTCCACAATGTGCTTATAGAGCCTTAAGAGAAATAAATGGCCAATCAAGAGTAAAAGATCAGAACGAATTGTTTAATTGTTTTTTTCGACAGATAGAATCCACCCTTAAGTTAGTTATTAAGGCGCATCAGGAAAAGAAGCGATTTCTAAAAGAGATGATGAATTCGCCTGAAGGACCTCTATGGCAGATTGGTAAAATTAGTCCGGATGGAGAGCCTTATGTTGATTTGGAAAAAGGTACCTATTTAGTGGGAATAATCGGATTAAATGAGGCCATGCAAACTTTAACAAATTACCAACTTCATGAAAATGATGAAACATATGCCCAGGGATTAAGAACCATTTCTTTTTTACATATCAAGTGTAATGAGTATGGGACGAAAAATAGAATAAAATTATCATTAGAAGAATCTCCGGCAGAGAGTGCAGCCGGCAGGCTGGCCAAAATTGATTTAAGAGAATATACAGAAAGTAAAACAGTTATTAAGGGGAATGCATTAGAGGATGAATGTTATTATACCAACAGTGTTCACTTTGGAGCTTCTGCAGATATTGATCTTATCTCAAGAATAGTTAAACAGAGCAAATTTCATCCACTCATTAAAAGCGGTGCTATTATTCATGCTTTTGTTGGAGAAAAAGAGCCCCCTGCGGACAGCATCTATAACTTAATAAAAAAGGTATGGAAAAATACACTTTCTGCACAGCTTACCATTTCACCTGAGTTTACCATATGTAATCAGTGTAAGAAAATTAGCCGGGGATTGCTTGATTCCTGTCCATACTGTCATAGCGATAAGGTTTATGGTATTACCAGGATTGTCGGATATTATAGTAAGATTAGCAATTGGAATAAAAATAAGATTGGAGAACTTAAAGATAGAAAGTCAGGAAAATATCAAATTGTTTAGTTAGAATTATCATAAAAAGGATTGTAAATAGAATGAAGATAAAGATATTTTGGAAAAAAGATTTCCCTAATTGCCCGCAAGCAAAAAAAATTGGAGAAATGATAGAAGATAAACTTGAAGTACAATATTGTGATATTG
>CAYWJZ010000008.1:5630-20379 GCA_964458635.1 uncultured Atribacterota bacterium | reverse complement strand
CTCCGCGAGAGAAGAGTGTCCTGGAATTAAGATATGGCATTACTGATGGAAGTCCCTATACTCTGGAAGAAGTTGGACATAAGATCGGTGTTACCCGGGAAAGAATTAGACAAATTGAAGCTAGGGCAATTCGAAAATTAAGACATCCCAGCCGCAGTAAAAAATTGCGGGACTATCTGGAATAGATATTGTAGAGTATAGAGAATAAAGATACAAACTGCAAAGAAAACAAAATTTTAATATTCAAGAAACATCTACGAGGTCTCCATATGTAAATGTTTACGAACTGATGTTAACCCCAGCCGCTGAGGAGTGGGAATTTGATTTATTTGAGGATTTTTTACTTTTTCGTAAATCAATAATTGTCTTTGCCTCGTCGCCTCACAGACCATAACTATGGAAAAGAAGAATTAGATAGTGATTTAGAAACTTTATCTGCTGGTGCCCCTACGATTGAGGATGTTTGGAAAATAACAGAAAGGTTGCCCTTATTAATTACCTTTAATGAAACGTATCAAAAAATCCTCGTCGAAGAAAATAAAAAATAGTGAGTTAAGTTAAAAGCCCTCTTGTGAGGTCTTTTCGGAGACCAGAAGCGCAAATACTCTCCGCTGCGCTTCTCTTTGTTCTTTTTTTAAAGAGCACCTGAATCCGGGTGGACGGTGTAATATATTATATTTATATTTTTGGAAAGAGTCCCTTGAAGAAGAAAAAGATGGAAGAAAAAGAGTTTTTGTGGTAAATTATTAACCGTGGAGTGATTAAATGGGCATATTTAAGAAGGGCAATAACTGGTATATTGATTATTACCTGAAAGGCCGGAGAAAGAGAAAGAAAGTAGGTCCCTAGCTATTTAAAACCGATTATTTTGATTGCTTTGAATACCGGTTTGCGCAAAAGAGAGATTTTGCAACTGAGGTGGAAAGAAGTCTACTTTGAAAAGAGAAAAATTACGGTTTCTGTAACCAAGACCAATGAGATTAGGATTGTTCCTATGAATGATACAATATATCGGGAATTAAAAGAAATGTCCCGCAATACTGATAGTGATTATTTGTTTTGTAATAAAAAGGATGACCCTTTCGGGAATGTCAGAAAAAGCTTTGATCGAGCCTTAAAGTTAACTGGAATCAAAGATTTTCGGTTTCACGATCTAAGCCACCTTTGCTTCACATCTGGTCATGAATGTTTGTGATATTCGAACGGTTCAGCGTTTGATGGGGCATAAAGATATTAAAATGACGATGCGTTATTTTCATTTATCTAGGTCACATTTACCAGATGCAGTGAATAAGCTTGACATGTCATGGACACTATATGGACACCAAAGAGATGTTGGAGAGAATAATACAAAAGATGAGATGGCTGAAAAGCCAAATAAAATAAGGACTTAAGAGTAACGGGCCGGTGTAGCTCAATTGGCAGAGCAACGGAATCGTAATCCGTAGGTTGTCTGTTCAACTCAGATCACCGGCTCCATTACTTATTAATAGGAAAAAACTTAATGAGCTTCTCTTATCCCAAGCCAATCATCTCACCTAAAAAAATAATTGAATATATGAATTATTACCATATTCAACCCAAGAAGAAATTGGGTCAAAATTTCCTGGTTGATCAAAATATTACCGCAATCATTGTGAAGGCTTTACTATTAGATAAAGAGGATAAAATATTTGAAGTCGGTACTGGTCTGGGTTCATTAACATTAGCATTAATACCAAATACTAAACATGTTTTTTCAATTGAAAAAGATATTCGTTTTAAACCAATACTTGATGATATTTTTTACCCTTATCAAAAGTATGTCACTATCCTATATCAAGATATACTAACCTTTGATTTGGCCGGTTTTTTGGAACAAAAAAAACAGCAAGGATGCCAAATTGAAAAAATAACCGGGAATCTGCCCTATTCTATCTCACTTCCTTTATTGAGGAAACTAATGGAAATGCACAATCATTTGAAGATAGCGGTGGTGATGGTTCAAAAAGAGGTAGCCGAACGCATGATGGCCCAACCGGGTGATAAAAATTATGGCCTGCTTTCGGTTATGGCCAAATATTATTCCCGGATAGAAAAGATTCACCTGGTTAAACCCGATGTATTTTATCCCAAACCTGAAGTTGATTCGCTGATTATTAGAATTAACTTTTTGGACAAACCGCTTGTTTTAGTAGAAGATGAATTTCTCTTTTTTGAATTAGTGAGGGCAGTCTTTCAACAAAGAAGAAAGAATATCAGTAATTCCTTAAGAATATATTTTAAAGAAAGACTCGATAAAGAAAAACTGGAAATAATACTTAGAAAAATGGGATTAAGGCCAAATAAAAGAGGAGAAGACTTCAGTTTACAGGAATTTGCCCAACTAACTGCAGAAATTAAAAAAATTATTAAATAATATAACGTATCACGTATACCTATAACGTAAATACTGGAGGATAATTGGAAATGTTGGAACTTCAGTATTTGGCTTAGAAATTTTGGGAAAATTGATATTTAATATAATATTAACACGATGAGTATAAATTACATTCTAATTCCAGAATTAAGGTAGATATTTTAGAATTATCATATCTTGGCTGATAAAACTTGTTCAATTAGAATATATAAAGTATATATAAAATATAATAGCTAGTTATTGTAGTATTTTGCTTTTAATTATACGTTAATAACTTTATACGTAATACGATATACGGTATACAGTTTTAAAATTTTTGACAAATAAGTGTTTTACATGATAAAATTTGACAAACTTAGAAAAGGATTTACTCAAATCATAGACAAGCTTATGAAGTCATTAAAATTATTATTGAATGCTAAGACACTAAAAGAAAAGAATAGTCTGAATCCATAGGGTAATATTCAACACAGCAGTTAATCTTGCTGTGTTTATTTTTATTTAACCAGGGAAAATGCGTACCTCTTTTTGAGGTTTTTAGAGCCACCCGCTATGCGGGTGCGATATTTACTTAATAGTAATCTGTAATATCAGGAGGTATTGCAAAGAATGTAGCACTATGGTTCTTTTAAAAGGAAGAGATATTTGTGATAAGGTAAAGTTGAGAAGTGTGCGAAGTGATATTTATGGAATCTTTATAAGAAAACAAAGAATACTAAAAAACAAAAAGGCGGTGTAAACAAGTGCAAGTTACAGATGTAAGAATTAGAAGAATACAGACTGACGGAAAATTGAGAGCTTATGTATCAATTACTTTTGATGACTCTTTTGTAGTTCACGATTTAAGGATTATTGACGGAAGAAAGGGTATGTTTGTAGCCATGCCCAGCAAGTTGCTTCCTAATGGAAACCATAAGGATATAGCTCACCCGATTAATACTGAAGTCAGAGAAATGATTCAAAGTGCAGTATTAAAAGAGTACGAGGCAACTGAACAGGAAACACAATCCGGTGCAGAATCCAGCTCTGAGCAAGAAACACAGGAAAGCGGTGAAGAGATTTCCACTGATGATTTAGATATGGAAGAAGAAAAAGAATAATTTAATTTCCTGGTTGAAATTTTAACCGGTTTGTTTATAATATTAGTTGGTTTAACTAAAAAGCGGTAAATCTTACTGATTAATCTCAGAAGAAAAGTAAGAATTTAGCTATAAATATGGATGGGGTGTGGCCAAGTGGCAAGGCAAGGGAATTTGGATCCCTCATTCGGAGGTTCGAATCCTCCCACCCCAGCCAATATTTTTAATTATATATTTTATTTAACCTGAAAAGACACCTTCTAAGAAGGTGATAACAGCTCAAAATAGAAATTTGTATTGCTTAGAATATAGTTAAAATATAAATAAAAAATCGAAAGAAGAAAAAGAGTATAAAAAGTAGCTAAGAAAGAGATAAAGCTCTTTTATTGGTTTCTTAAAGCCACCCGCTATGCGGGTGCGATATTTGTTATTTACTAATCATATGTTTTTTTAATTATAATTACTTGCCTCAATTAAATCATATCTTTGTGAACCATTTTAAACTTATGTTTGGTAGGAAATACTATGAAATTTATTGCATCAATTATATTAGCAGCCGGACAAGGAAAAAGAATGAAATCTTCTTTCCCCAAAGTTCTACATCATATAGCCGGTCAATCTATGCTTTCTTATTCTCTGGGATTAAGTAAGTCATTAGGAATAAAAAAGAAATTAGTTGTAGTAGGTCATCAGGCTGATATAATTAAAAAAGAAATAAATAAAATAGAAGATGATATAACTTTTGTTTACCAGGAAGAACAACTGGGTACTGCTCATGCAATACAACAAACAAGGCCCCACTTGATTGATTTTTCGGGTATTATTCTAGTATTATCTGGCGATGTTCCCCTTTTAAAACCATCAACGATCAAGGAAATGGTTGATTATCATAGCAAACATAAGGCAAGCTGTACTTTGCTGACTGCAAACCTAGACCATCCGGATGGATATGGTCGTATTATAAGAGATCAACAGGGAGCAATAACTGGAATTCTCGAACAGAGTGATCTAAAAAAAGAGTTAGAACAAATCAAAGAGATAAATGCCGGAGTTTACTGTTTTAATGCACAAGAATTATTTGCAGCCTTGATGCAGGTTAAGCCGGATAATCGTCAAAAGGAATACTATCTGACCGATGTAATCAAAATCTTGATAGAAAAAGGATCCTTCGTGGGCAATGTAGCCGTTCAGGATAGTAAAGAAATTATTGGTGTTAATACTCGAATGGATTTATCCCGTGTAACTCGTATTCTCTATGAAAGAAATACATCTGTTCACATGTCAAACGGTGTTAGTATTATTGATCCCACAAATATATTTATAGAAAATCAGGTAGAAATTGGACAGGATACCATTATTTATCCCTTTACCATTATTACAAAAGGAACCAGAATAGGGAAGTCTTGCCATATTGGCCCATATTCTCATATTATTAATAGTCAAATTGGCTGTAATACAAAAATCCATTCTTCTGTTGTGGAAAATAGTCAAATTGGCAGTTACTCAATGATCGGTCCATATTCCCATATAAGACCGGATACTATTATCGCTGATGAAGTAAAAATAGGAAACTATGTTGAGGTAAAGAAATCATTTATTGGCAAGAAAAGTAAGGTGGGACATCTGTCATACCTAGGAGATGCAACCCTGGGCGAAAAAGTAAACATAGGTGCAGGGACTATTACCTGTAATTTTGACGGAGAGAAGAAAAATCCTACCATGATCGAAGAAGGAGTATTTATTGGTAGTAATAATGCTCTGGTTGCACCGGTAACTATCGGCCGAAATTCTTATACTGCTGCAGGATCCACTATTACTGAAAATGTACCTGCGAACAGTTTGGGAATTTCTCGACCTCGACAGAAAAATATCTTAAATTGGACAGAAAAAAAGAAGAAGAAGAAAAACAAATAAAATATGTTATAATGTTTCAGGAGGCAAAAATTTGATTGCATATTCCCATAGAAAATTTCAGGTATTTTCAGGAAATGCCAATCTGGCATTGGCAAAAGACATTGTTTCCCATTTAGGAATAGAATTAAGTAAAGCAGAGGTCTCCAGGTTTCCAGATGGTGAATTACATGTTAAAATTGATGAAAATGTTAGAGGAAATGATGTATTTGTGGTTCAGCCGACCTGTCACCCGGTACATGAACATTTGATGGAATTACTGGTAATGATTGATGCACTTCATAGGGCTTCAGCCGACCGAATCACTGCAGTAATTCCTTATTATAGCTATGCCCGACAGGATAGAAAAACTCGCCCTCGTGAACCAATTTCAGCCAAACTGATTGCCAATTTATTAGTTCAGGCAGGTGCAGATCGTATTTTAACTATGGATTTACACGCTGGGCAAATACAGGGATTTTTTGATATTCCTGTTGACCATCTGGAGGCTGAACCGATATTGTCTGATTATTTTAGAGCTAAGGATTTATCCAAAGTTGTGGTTGTTTCACCGGATGTAGGTGGAACTGCCCGTGCCAGAAAATTTGCCGGTCGATTAAAGAAGCCAATTGCTATTATCGATAAATATCGTGAATCCGATACCAATGTAGAAATTATGCATATAGTGGGAAGTGTTAAGGGAAGAACTGCCATTATTGTAGATGATATGATTGATACAGCTGGTTCCATCATAAAAGGTAGCCAGGCAGTGTTGAATGCTGGAGCAAAGGAAGTTTACGTTTGCGCCACACATCCTGTCTTTGCCGGACCAGCCAGGGAGAGATTGGAAAGATATTGGAAGGAAGGTTTGTTTAAAGAAGTAGTGGTAACTGATACTATACCTATTCCTGAAGAAAAAAGGTTACCATGTATTAAAATATTGTCTATGGCTGCATTGTTTGCAGAATCCATCAAGAGGATCCATGATAATATGTCTATTAGTGCATTGTTCAGGTAAAATAGTATTAAATAAAAGTGTAAAAACGGAGGAAAACCGAATATGAAACGAATTAAATTAGAGGTTGAAACCAGAGATAAAATAGGAAAAGAGGAAAGTAAAAAAATCAGGAAATCGGGTTATGTTCCTGGTATACTTTATTCTCCTCATGATAAAAACAATATTTTGTTAAAAATTCCGGAGAAAGATTTATATCAATTTTTATTGGACAAAAAACATTCTCACGGAATTATTAACTTAAGAATAAAAAAAGAGAGCGCCAAAGATACTACTCGGCTGGCATTTATTAAGGATTTTCAGTATGATTCCTTAAATAAAAGAATCAACCACTTTGATTTCTATGGTGTCACCATGAAAGAAAAAGTAACCTTACAGGTACCTCTGGTTCTGGAAGGTGAGCCTAAGGGAATAAATGAAGGTGGAATACTGGATATTTCCTTAAGAGAAATTGAAGTGGAATGTCTTCCCGGAGATGCGCCGGAGGCAATTACCGTTGACATAAGTCAATTAGGATTTAATGACACCTTGTCATTAGCTGATATAGAGTTACCCAAGGATGTAAGGTTGCTTACTGAGCCTGATCGTACGATTGCCTCTGTGGTTCCGCCAACCAGAGTAGAAGAAGAACCTGAAGGCGAAGAAGAAGTTGAAGAAATTGCTGAAGGCGAAGAAGAAGCAAAAGTAGAAAGAAAAGAAGAGCAGGAAGAAAAGGTAGAAAAAGAAGAAAAGTAGAACTTAAAAATGAATGAAATACTGAATACTGAGGTTGTGGTGGCGTGAAATTAATTGTAGGACTTGGGAACCCCGGCATTAGATATCAACTAACCAGGCACAATGTTGGATTTCTTGTGTTAGATGCATTTGTGGATAAAAATGTAGGTTTGGAAGTCAATTGGAAGAAGAAATATTCTTCACGATTTCTTGAACATCATTTTAAAGGACAAAAAATTTTGTTAGCCAAGCCACAGACTTATATGAACCTTACTGGCAAAGCAGTTGAAGAGATTCGTAACTATTATAATATCACGAATCATCAATTATTAGTTGTCTATGATGATATCAACCTTCCTTTGGGAAGGATACGGGTTCGACGTAAAGGAAGTGCCGGCGGTCACCGCGGTATTGAGTCTATTATTCAATGTTTAGGAACTGAGAATTTTCCGCGTTTACGAATCGGAATCAGGAATGATGAATTATTGCGCCATATGGATTATTCCTCATTTGTATTAGCTAATTTTTTGCAAGAAGAAGAAAAAATATTAGAAGGTATGATTAAATTTTCTGTAAAGGCTTTGGAAGATATTTTAGAATATGGCTACGAACATACCATGAGACAATACAATCAATTAGATCAAAATAGTTCATCTTCTGAACAAAGATAAAATTTTGATACCTTTTGAATAAGGATGACAAAATAGATAGTTGAAAGACAAAAAGCCAGCCAGACAAAATGGGAAAATATTATAAAGGAAAAACATTAAGAAGGTAATATGATAAAAAAAATTGCTGTTTTAACTAGTGGAGGAGATTCTCCGGGAATGAATGCTGCTATACGAGCAGTTGTGCGTACCGGCATACATCATAATCTCGATGTGCTCGGAATCCAATACGGTTATCGCGGCTTGTTGGAAAAAAAGTTATTACCTCTGGATTTAAAAAGTGTGGGAGGAATTATGCAGCATGGGGGAACACTTTTAATGACCTCCCGAAGCGAAGAATTTAAAACAAAATCAGGAGTAAGTAAAGCTGCAGATATTTTACGAGAAAATCAGGTAGATGCATTGGTAGTAATTGGAGGGGATGGTTCAATGGCCGGAGCCTTAGACCTTTATCAACAACAGGAGTTTTCAGTAATTGGCCTTCCGGCTACTATTGATAATGACCTTTATGGAACAGATATGTGTATTGGTGTTGATACTGCGTTGAATACAATTATTTCTGCGATTGACAAAATTAAAGATACGGCTTCATCCCACCGCCGAGCATTTATTGTTGAGGTAATGGGAAGGCATTCCGGTTATCTTGCTCTGATGAGTGGTATAGCCGGAGGAGTAGAGGCTGTTCTTGTTCCAGAGTTTGCGACAGATATAGAAAAAGTGAGCCATAAACTAAAAGAAGGTTATAACCGGGGTAAGTCTCATTGTATTGTCTTGGTAGCAGAGGGAGCAGGAGATATATATGAAATTGCTAAAATGATGGAGGATAAGATAGGTTTTCAGATGAGGGTAACAATATTGGGGCACCTGCAACGTGGCGGTTCACCTTCAGCATTTGACCGCATATTGGGTAGCAGATTAGGTTCTGAAGCGGTAGAGCAATTATTAAAAAAGCAAAATCACCATATGGTTGGTTTATCCGGAAATGAAACCCAGGTAATTCCCCTGGTAGAAATTTTAGCACAAAAGAAAAAACTGCAAAAATCCATCTATGAGTTAGCAGATATTCTTGCTCGATAAAGAGATAAAGAAATGATTTATTTAATACTATAGAATTAAACCAGGCTTTGAATTAATTCAAGGCCTTTTCTTTTTGGGTGAAATCAGATGATATTTAATGAGTTATGGAATAAAAACCATGTTTATCAACAATTTTTATATGAGTTTAAAGAGAAGAAAAATAAGCAGCTAAACTTAAAAGGGTTACAGGGTAGTGCTATTTCCTTTTTTATTGCTTCCCTGGCGATAGAGAAAAAATTAAATTCTTCATTACTTTTACTTACTGATAATACGGAAAGTGCCCTGCATTTTTTTCAAGATATTGGAACTTTTACCGGGTTAGAAGAAAATAAACATATTTTTTTCTTTCCCTCTTTTGAAGTTTTGCCTTATGAGGATGTTACCAAGGATACTCACATTATGGAACAGAGAATAAATGTTCTCTCTGCCCTGGCTTTTTTGCAGAAAGAAAAAATAGATAATAAACAGGAACATCCTTACCCTCTTATCATAGTAAGTACTTATAGAGCAATATTACCCAGGATAATATCCTGCCGGGATTTTCATAAACAATACTGGAAATTGGAACGGAATGAATATCTACCAACGAACTCTTTTTTGAATTATTTAATCAATCAAGGCTTTCAGTCAACACATTTGATTGAATACCAAGGCCAATTCAGTCAGCGTGGAGGTATTATTGACTTATTTCCCTTTAACGAGAAAAATCCCATCAGGATAGAGTTGGATGATGATAGGATTGAATCAATTCGTTTCTTTAGTTTAAGATCCCAGCGTTCTATTAAAAAAATAGACAAAGTATTACTTCTTCCCCAAAGAGAATTGATTAACCCAACAAATGATAGCCCAATAGATCTAAGCTCTTTTTTTGATTATTTACCACCAGACACAGATATTTTTGTACAGCAATATTCCAGATTAGAGAAAACAATTAAGGAATTTGAGGCAGAAGCCCAAAAGTGCTACTTAGAAAAAAAACAGGATAATAATCAAGAAATAATGCCACCAAATTACTACTATTTAAATTGGAAACAGATTGCTGAAATGCTTTACCAAAAGAATCAGCTTATTACCCTTAGCCAATGGGAAGATAAAAAATATTCTCTAAAGTTTGATATTCCTGAATTTAAAATAGAAACCAACCTAGCTCAAAATTACTTTGGGAAGCTGGATTTATTTTTTGAAGATGTAAAAAAATGGCAACAACAGAAAATAAATATCCTGGTTCTCACCGCTAACAAAGGAAGGGCAATGCGTTTAGCTGAGATATTTGATGATCGGGATATGAGCAATTATCAACTGACTTCATTATCTGAGGTGGAATTTCAACCCGGCAATATTTGTTTAAGTTATGGACAGGTTAATTATGGATTCTCTATTCCCTCTCTGAAACTTTTAGTCATCACCGATCAGGAAATTTTTGGCAGAGAGCGGGATAAAAGTTCACGGGTTAAAAAATATCCGGGGAAACCCTTTTACAGTATTGATGAATTAAAGATTGGAGATTATGTTGTCCATATCCAGCATGGGATTGGAAGGTACGCAGGAATTCAATCACGGGAAACTGAAGGTGTGCGGAAGGATTACCTTCGAATTACTTATGCTGCCGATGATGAACTCTATGTGCCGGTAGATCAGTTGAATCTTGTCCACAAGTATATCGGAGTGGGAGGGCAACCACCCAAACTATACCGTCTAGGGGGCAGCTCCTGGAAAAGGGTAAAAAGAAAAGTTCAGGAATCAATTCAAAAAGTAGCCCGTGAATTATTTGAACTATATAGAAAGAGAAAAAGTATCCGGGGTTTTTCTTTTTCTACTGATTCGGTATGGCAGCAGGAATTGGAAATGGCTTTTCCTTTTGAAGAAACACCCGATCAGGGGAAAGCATTGCTGGATGTTAAAAAAGACATGGAATCATCTCAACCGATGGAAAGATTAATCTGTGGAGATGTTGGCTATGGAAAAACTGAAATTGCCATCAGGGCAGCCTTCAAAGCAGTAATGGATGGAAAGCAGGTGGCAGTTTTGGCACCTACTACTATTTTAGCTCAACAGCACTGGGAAAATTTTACTGAAAGAATGAGAGCTTTTCCTGTAAAAGTGGATATGCTTTCCCGATTTAAATCCAAAAAAGAGCAACAGGACATTATTGATGATTTAGAAGAAGGAAAAATTGATATAATTGTCGGAACCCATCGCCTTGTACAAAATGATATCATTTTTCATGATCTGGGATTATTGGTGGTAGATGAAGAACAACGGTTTGGTGTTATCCACAAAGAGCGAATAAAAAAACTAAAAGAACAAGTTGATTCTCTTACCTTGACAGCAACTCCTATTCCCAGGACCCTTTATTTTTCAATAATTGGAGTCAGGGAAATGAGTCTTATCAATACTCCACCTGAACTTCGTTTGCCGATTATTACCTATCTAAAAGAAAAAACAGAGGGAACTATCCGGGAGGCAATTCGACGTGAAATAGAAAGAGGTGGACAGATTTATTATGTGCATAATCGTGTTCAGGATATAGATTATACTACCAAAAAATTAAAACAGATTGTTCCTGAAGCCAGAATTGTAGCTGCTCATGGCCAGATGCCGGAAGAAAAACTGGAAAATATCATGATAGATTTTCTAAATCGGAAATATGATATGCTGGTCTGCACTACTATTATTGAGATAGGTCTGGATATTTCCAATGTAAATACCATTATTATAGATGAAGCTCATCAATTCGGCCTGGCTCAGCTCTATCAGCTACGTGGACGGGTAGGACGTTCCGACAGAAGGGCATATGCCTATTTGCTTTATCCTTCTAAAAAAATACTCACTGATAATGCCAAAAAACGACTTCATGCAATAAAAGAATTCAGTGATTTAGGTTCAGGTTTTCGTCTTGCCATGCGTGATCTGGAAATAAGAGGTGCCGGTAATCTCCTGGGCAAAGAGCAACATGGATTTGTGAGTGAAATCGGTTTTAATTTTTATTGTCAGTTGCTGGAAAATAGTATTGATGAATTAAAACAAATTGAAGCAGGTAAGCAGAAAGATTATAAAAAAGAGCCCGAAATGGAAGTCAGATTAAGTAGTGCTATTCCTGATTACTATATCACTGATTCGGGAAAAAGAGTCGCTTATTATCAGAAACTAAGCCAGGCAAAAAAAGAGCGAGAAGTACGCTATATCAGTGAAGAATTAAAAGATATTTATGGTCCTTATCCTGAGGAAGTCCAGAATCTACTTATCATTATTACTATGAAACTAAAATTACAAGAACAGGGTGTTAATAAAATTCGTATTACACCTCGTTATTTTTCTTTTCAATATCAGCCGGGTACACCTGTTGCTACGAGATTAGGAAAAATCAACATAAATAGATCAATTGTACGTCATTACAAAAGAGGTACATATTCCGAATTGAGATTATACTCGAGTTCAGATAATAAATCGATTAGTCCTAACCATATTTTATATCAGGCCGATCGGTTTTTAGATAAACTTTTTCCACATACTGATTAATTGACAATAGTGATATAATCAATAGCCAGTATACAGGCATAAAAAGCATGAGAAAAAAACGGTTTTTACCTGAAAGATTAAGATGTGTACTTTAAAAAGCATTTCAGGGGTTTTTAAGGGGAAGGAATATCCTTGAATATCCTGGAAAGATATGTTTAATAAGATAGATAATAGTTTAAGAGAAAAAGAAAATACAGAAGGTGGCTAATAAAAGGATTTTAGAGGAAGGAGTAAACTTGTTTAATGTATAAAAAAGAGGGAGAATTATTTAAAGAACTAATCTCTATTGTCGCTCAGCTGAGAGGTCCCGAGGGATGTCTTTGGGATAAAAAGCAAACTCTCAGTTCCATGGTTACCAATATTATAGAAGAGGCACAGGAAGTAAAAGAAGCAGTTCAGAAAGAGGATTATAAAAATCTATGTGAAGAACTAGGTGATTTGCTGATGGATATTTTAATGGAGATACAGATTGCCCATGAGGCGGGTTTATTCGATTATCAAGAGGTCTTAACCGGAACCATAAAAAAGTTTGTCCGCCGGCATCCCCATGTTTTTGGTGATGTCAATGTCCAGACACCCGAAGAAGCTTTGCTGCTTTGGAAAAAAATAAAAAAAGAAGAGAAAGAAAATAATGTATAATTATAATGCCATAGATATAACATTAACAGTATCCATACTGCCTTAATATAATAATATAATTTCACAATAGTGCTTGCATAGATTTGCTTTAGATATTAAGATATAGTATAAGGTATAAGGTTTAAATATGAAGATTTTTAGTTATAAATAATATAGAAATCATAATAAAAAGGACCCAGGAGGAAAATAAGTTGGATAAAATAAAAATGAAAAGAGTTTTATTCCTGTATTTATTAGTATTAACACTTTTTTTTATCTCTATCAATTTCACTCTAGCACAAAACAATGGAACAATTACGGCAATTGTAGTACGGGGAAATGAAAATATTGATACAAAATTTATTGTTTCTCAAATATCTTCCAATATCGGTGATGGTTTCTCCAAAGATAAGATTCAGGATGACATGAAATCAATTTATGAATTGGGATACTTTCAGGATGTAGAGGTTAAATTGGAACCTTTCCGGGATGGATACAGAGTTGTTTTTGAGGTGGTGGAGAATGCCATATTGGATGATATCATAGTAGAAGGCAGTACAATGTTAAGTGAAGAGACAATTAAAGATGTTATGGTATTAAGAACAGGACAGGTGTTTTCTCAAAAAATATTACAAAATGATCTGGACCGGATTTCCCAATTATATAAAGATAGAGAATTAATACTCGCTCAGGTGGAAGAGGTCGACTTTAATCAGGACAATGGAAAATTACTCATAAGGCTGGCTGAAGGAAAAATTGAAGAAATCAAGATTACCGGAAATGAAAAAACGGTAGATAAAGTCATCAGGCGGGAAATAGATGTAGAACCGGGACAACTGTTTAATTTTGATGAAGTCAGAAAATCTTTGCAGAATATTTATAACCTGGGTTTTTTTGATGATGTAAGCATGAAACTGGAGGAGGGAAGCGAGGAAGCCCTAATTGTTCTGGTTATTGAGGTAATAGAGAAAAATACCGGCACATTTGGTGGTGGCGGTGGTTACAGTTCAGGAGAAGGTTTGTTTGCCTATGCCAGCATTAAAGAAGCTAATCTTTTTGGTCGAGGTCAAAGTATAGAAGCCAAACTGGAAGTCGGTGCCAGGACAACTTATCAATTGTCTTTTTATGAACCCTGGCTGGGAGATTCTCCCACCTTCTTTGGTATAGATGTTTATGATACTTTTAACACGAGAACTGAAAAAAATGATGGTGTTGATTCTGAATATGAAATTGAACGCTTGGGTGGGAAATTATCTTTCGGGCGAAAATTTAAAGATAAATTCAAGGTAGGAATAGAACTAAAAACTGAGGAAACAAGCTATGATTCAATTTCCGGTCAATTGCCGGAAGATATTCAGGAAGGTTGGACTAACAGCTTCAAACCGATTTTAGTATACGATACGCGTGATGACAGATTTAATCCCACAGAAGGATGGCATGCTACTGCATCCATATTGAATGCCGGAGGATTTTTAGGGGGAGACTATAATTACCGAAAATATGACCTGGATTTAAGAACATATCTATCTACTGATATTATAGATGAAGATAAAAGGGGTGATTCAAAAATAACCAATACCATTAATGACGGCGTCCTGGCTATGAGAGCAGTAGGCGGCTTTGGAGACCGGGACTTACCATCATTTGCAAAATATGAAGTTGGTGGTCTGGGAACTATCCGGGGTTATGATTATAAAGAATTTACCGGGGATTCTTCCCTCATCTTTAATATTGAATACCGCTTCCCCTTGGCTGATAATTTACAGGGTGT
>CAYWJZ010000008.1:3655-5530 GCA_964458635.1 uncultured Atribacterota bacterium | reverse complement strand
GACAAAAACTAAAGGAATGTATAAAATAGTAACTATTTTAACTATTATTTTTTCAATGGCGATATTTTCTGCGCTCAGCGTAAACGCACAGAGTATTGGTGTGGTTAATCTGGCAAAAATAAATGAAAGCCATCCTAATACTGAGGAAATAAATGAGCTAAGCCAGGAATTGAGAACCGAACTGCAAACCAGACAGGAAACACTGAATCAGGAAGGCAAAGGTCTTGAAGAGTCAGAATTAAAAAAACTGGAAGAAAGATTTAATGAGGAATGGGAGCCGGTAAAACAAAAAATGCTTGCACAACTGCAGTCTTTGCAGGCAGAACGTAATTCAGATGTTATCCAGGCTATTAAAGCGGTTGGCGAAAACGGTAATTATGAGACTATTATCAATAGCGAAGTCCCTGTTTTTACTGGAAATGATATGAACGAATATCCTGTTGTGCTTTACGGTGGAGACAATGTGACTCAGGATGTGATTGATGAAATTGAAAGAATTACCGCTTCCCAGTAATCAGCAAAAATATTTATATCCGGGAGAAGTGTTTGGAAAAAATCTGGACTGATCAATTGGTCAAGATATATAAAAAAAGAAAAGTTGTAGATGAGGTAAATCTGGAAATTAACAGAGGAGAGGTAGTCGGCTTGCTTGGTTCTAATGGTGCCGGCAAGACGACTACCTTTTATATGATTGTTGGTTTGATACGTCCGGATAAAGGACATGTTTTTTTTAAAGACCAAGAAATTACCCATACCCCAATGTATCAACGCGCAAGGATGGGTTTGGGCTATCTGGCACAGGAACCTTCCATATTTCGGAAACTGTCTGTGCAGGAAAATATTCTCTTAATCCTGGAAGTGTTGGGAGAAGAACGCATAGAACGTGAAAAAAAATGCCAGAGGATGCTGCAGGAATTGGAAATTAGTCATCTGGCAGAATATAAGGGATATATGTTATCCGGAGGTGAAAGGCGAAGGGTGGAGATTGCCCGTACACTAGCCGGTTCCCCATCTTTTATCCTGCTTGATGAACCATTTACTGGTGTAGACCCGATTGCTGTCTATGACATTCAGGAAATCATTGGCTACCTTAAAGAAAAAGGTTTAGGAATTCTGGTTACCGATCATAATGTTCGGGAAACTATGAAGATTACAGATCGCACTTATATTATGCATGATGGGAAGATACTGGCTTCCGGCAATCCTTCAGAGGTGGCTGATTCAGAAGTTACCCGGAAGTATTATCTAGGAGAAAGATTTATTCTATAACAAGTTAATAGTTTTTGGTTTTTAGTTTTTAGTTTAGAAGAATAAGCAAAACTTTTACTCATAATATACTCATAATATATAATATATAAACATTCAATATTGTTTAAAATTGCACATAGATGAAGGTACAAATTAGATTGCAATTGTTAATTCTTAACTGTTTTATTTAACTAAAAACTATAAACCAGAAACTAAAAACTATTTAAAAAGGGGTTTCAGGGGAATTTTCCCCTGACTAAATTATGTAAATAATTTAAGAAATTATAATTTGTACTCCATACTATTCTTATCTTGCTTTCTGTTTTTAACTAAATACCAGATACCAGATACTAGATACTAATCCAAAAAAGGGGTTTCAGGGGAATCCTCCCCTGACGAAATTACCCTATGGTAATTTATCTTAATCTTGTTATTAATATTAACTATTATTACTGATATTACTGAATTAGTTTAGTAATTATGAATTGGTTTTTGTATTGTTACTGAATTTTAACTCGATACACGATACTGTATACTCGATTCTATTTTAAAAAGGGGTTTCAGGGGAATTTTCCCCTGACGAATTGTTATGTATAGCGTAGTGTTAATTGTCACCTTAATTCTAAT
>CAYWJZ010000008.1:0-3555 GCA_964458635.1 uncultured Atribacterota bacterium | reverse complement strand
TCCCCTGACGAATTGTTATGTATAGCGTAGTGTTAATTGTCACCTTAATTCTAATAAGTGGAATTATTGCCTATATAGGAGATTTAACCGGTTTTCGAATCGGAAAAAAGAAAATAAGCATCTTTGGCTTACGCCCCCATAGAACAGCTGTTTTTGTAACTATTTTAACAGGGATTATTATTTCTATTCTAACTATTTCTATTTTATCAATTTTATCTTATGATGTCCGCACTGCTCTGTTTGGTTTGGATGAGTTACGGGAAAGACAATATAAATTAACCCGGGAAATTCAAAGCAGAAATAAAATACTGGAAGAAACCCGAAAAGAATTAGAAGAAAAAACAGAAGAACTTGTATCCATGGAAGAAGAAATCCAGCAATTAAGCACCCAGATTGATTCACAGACCCAACAAGTAGAATCTCTTTCGGAAATCAAAGAAAGTTTAACAGAAGAAAGGGATGATCTCCAGGAAGAAATTAGTGAATTACAGGAAACTATCAATTCATTGTATTCTGGAATTAGCTGGCTGAGAAGCGGTGATATTATTCTGGACCAGGGAGAGGAAATTGCCAAGGTTATTATCCAGGGGGGATTACCTGAAGAGGAAATTGAGCAGAGATTATTACTTTTTCTTAATAGGGCAACTAGAAAAGTATTAGAAATGGGGGCAGAACCGGACGAAAATACCGATCAAGTACTGATTATTTCCAAAGAAGAGCATGATGAACTGATTCAAAATATTCATAATAGCGAATCAGAGTTGGTGGTACAATTACTTGCTTCTATGAATGTTATTAAAGGTGAAGTGGTAATAGCTGATTTTTCCACTACTGAAAACAAACTGGTCTATCAGAAGGATGAAGTTGTTTTTGTTGAGGAGATTCCTCGAATTAATGACCCCGAGGAAGCAGAAAATAGACTTTTTTCTATCTTACGAAAGGTCAATTTAGAAGCAGTTCAGGAGGGAATTATTCCTGAATCGGGAACCAGCCTGGTTGGCACTATTTCCGCTGTTAATCTTTTTGAAATGGTCCGGGACATTGTCGAATGTGAAGCCGGTATGCAAATTAAGATCATTGCCTTAGAAGATACCTGGAGTACCGGACCTTTTCGAGTAAGAATGGAAGCAGAGAAGATTTCACATTAAAATAGTCGTTAGTATTTAGTCGTTGGTATTTAGCAGAAAACAACTATATCATATATGTTAAAAAGTTTTATATTGTATAACAGAGATATTTAAATCTTAAACTAGATACTAGATACTAAAGACCAACGACTGTTTGCTACAACTCGATACACGATACTACTATATATTCGATACTTTTGTGGGATAAAAACCCAAGTTTTATAATGTTTCCCAAACAAATGCTTGACATTCACAATTATAACGTTCTATAATATTATTAAGTTCTTTGGTGAGATATTGTCTATAATGATATTTTTACCCAAAATTGCTATAAATAAAGTCTTGTATCATTTCTAACTATATAATTAAAACGGGAAGAAAGGAGGTGGAAAAGATTTGGTGCCTGTTTTAGTTATCGGAAAATGATACAAAAATCCACTTGATTCTTTTTTGGAGAAACAAAATTGAGGGAACGAAGGATACTCAATTAATAGGTTCTTTTAAAAGGAATTAAGCTGGAAATATAAAGAAAATACCAAGGAGAAAAATTATGAAGAAATTAGTATTAACAATAGTACTTGTATTTGCTTTAGCTATTCCGGCTTTAGCGAACCCGTTTGTTGATGTTCCATCAAACCATTGGGCTTATGATGCAGTCCAGACACTTGAAGCAAAAGGTGTGGTCATTGGCTATCCTGACGGTACTTTTGGCGGTGACAGAACTTTAACCCGTTATGAGTTTGCCGAAGCAACAGCAAGAATGTTAGCTTATTTTGAAGATGAGTATGAAGCCTTAGCTGAAGATGTAGAAATTTTATCCAAGCTTTCTATTGAATTTGCTGATGAATTAGCCAGCCTGGGTGTTACCGTAGCTGATCTGGAAGCCGCCCTCGGTGAACAAAGTGAAGCAATAGAAGAAATGCAGGAAAAAGTAGACAAACATGAAAGATTCTTTGAACCGGTTACTATTTCTGGTACATGGTCTGCAGATTACGAATACACAGTTATCGGGGATGAAGATACACCAGCAGGTACAGCTGAACTTACAGACAGTGCCGATCTTACCTTCTCAGCTGAAATCAACCCAGAGACTACCGCAGCTTTATCTATGGAAGTAGATGATGTGCTTAGTGGCAGTCCTACAGTTGACTTCAGTGGCTATGACTTGAAATATATGGGCGACTGGAGCCTCTGGGTTTCCGATGAAGTTGAACCGGATACCATCGGTTTAGGATTAATCTATGATTCCGCTGATTTCCCCGGTGCTTGGGCTCAATGGAATTGGGATGCCGATGATGAAGATCTCGGAACCTGGACCATGTTCATGGATGTGGATGATTTCTATGTCCTGAATGTTGGCTTTAACCTGGGTGATGATGATGATATTCCTATGGGTATTACCGCTTCTTATGACCAGGCTGCTGGTAATGTTTTTGTCGGTGGGGCAGATATTGCCTTTAACCTGAATGATGAAGATGATGATGATGTCAGCTTGGCTTTAGAAGGTGGCGTTCTTTCTGACATGGCTACTACTTCCTTTGGTGCTGCTACTAAACTTTCTGCAACCTTCGGTGATGATGATGATGTTGATGCCTATGTTAAGGGTTGGTATCTACAACCTGGATTTGTGCCTACAAATTCAGACTATGATGCTGATGAGTTGGGTGTAGAAGTTGGTCTTGACTTTACTTTAACCGAAGAAGATGATGACCAACAGATTACTGCCGGACCTTACTGGGGTTATGCAATGGATTCAGCTATGACGGCTCCTAGCGATCACTTTGTTGGTCTTGACTTAGACTTCACCGACTTTGATGAAGATCATCCGGATACTACAGGTATGGCTTCCGTCGAATATAGTATATTGACCGGAGTCTTTGAATTAGCAGCGGGGATAAATGATCTATATCTCAGTGAAGACGATGATTTAATCATGAACGCTAAAGGTGATTATGTTTTTGGTACACCTGGCAATTACGATCTTGCAGCTAACGTTATCTACAAATTCGATGATGATAAGGACTTAATTGTAGAAGGTAGACTGGATTCAGACGGAGCCGCTTTCTACAGTGCAGAAGCCCAGCTAGTATTTAATATGGCTGAAAATACTGACCTGCACCTCGGTGTTGAAATGAATGACTGGGAAGATGACATTAATGACTTCGATGAAATGAACATCCTGGATACTACAACTAAAATCTATGGCGGAGTTGAAGTCAGCTTCTAATTATCGCTAAAACATAATAACTAAACAAACAAAAGCCCTCGGGACTTCCCGAGGGCTTTTTTTGATACTACATACCCGATACACAATACTGTCTTGTCATTCCGAGGAGCCAACCTTTTATTGTCACTTCGAACATAGAGAAGCAATCTCCCAATTATACTCAAACAGCTTTATATTGTATTTTACTAGATACTAAATACT
>CAYWJZ010000007.1:0-20802 GCA_964458635.1 uncultured Atribacterota bacterium | reverse complement strand
CGGTAAAGTAGATGTTTTTGCTCTTGGCGGTACAGACCTATATCTCTATTCAGGTCGTGGAGGAAAAAGATATACCATCAGAGAGTCTGCCAGGATAGTTAGTGTAATCAAAAAAACTCCTATTGTAGATGGAACGGGTATCAAGTATATATTGGAAAAGGATGTTATTCGATACATTAATCAGGAAACTGATATTAACCTCAGGGGCAAAAAGGCTTTATTGCTTATTACCGTAGATCGTTTTGGCCTTGCTGAAGGCCTTATTAACACAGGTTGTGAAATGATATTTGGTGATTTGGTTTTCTGTCTCAATATTCCCATCCCATTATATAATTTAAAAACCCTTGACAAATTAGCCAGAGTTATAATTCCCATTTTAGCTCAATTACCCATCAAGTATTTATACCCTACTGGGAAGAAACAGGAAAATTCAAATGACAAATACAGTCGTTTTTTTAACAATGTAGATATTATTGCCGGTGACTATATTGCTATAAGTCAATATATGCCCAAAGGAATGGAAGGCAAAATCATCATTACTAATACTGTAACTTCAAAAAATGTACAGGAATTAAGGGATAGAGGAGCACAATATCTTATTACCACAACACCTCAGTTTCAAGGTAGATCATTTGGTACCAATGTGTATCAAGCCACATTGGCTGCCGTTTCCGGGAAAAGACCGGAGGAGTTAAAAGAACAGGATTATCTTGATCTAGCAAAAAAAACAGGGTTTAAGCCCAGAATTGAAAAGTTAAATTAATCAGAAAGTAGGGAAAAAAATGCCAGTACCATTAGAACAAAGAATTAGAGAAGCCAATGTAAGAGCCAGAAGAATGAAGGATAATGACTCCTTCTTTTATCTTAAAATTATTGAAGGCTCTTCTGGTGCTAGAACTAACGTTGATGGACGTGAAATGATTATGTTCGCCTCCTACAACTATTTAGGCCTGATATCTCATCCTAGAGTTAAAGAGGCAGCTAAAAAAGCAATCGATAAATATGGAACCGGGGCAGCAGGGGTTCGTTTGCTGGCTGGCACTACCAGGGCACATGAAGAATTAGAAGAGAAAATTGCTCGGTTCAAAGGGGCTGAAGATGCTGTGACTTATAGTAGTGGTTATGTTACCAATTTGGCAGCCATTACCACACTTTCCCAGAGAGGTGATCTGGTTATTATGGATAAGCTGGACCATGCCAGTATTATAGATGGTTGTCTGTTATCAGGAGCTAATCACCGCAGTTTTTTACATAATGACATGGAAAGCCTGGAAAAGATATTAATTCAGTCAAATAATTATCAAAATAAACTAATAGTCATTGATGCTGTTTATAGTATGGATGGAGATATCGCAAATTTACCGGAAATATCAAGATTGGCCAAAAAATATAATGCCAAACTTATGGTTGACGAAGCCCATTCAATTGGTGTGATCGGCAAAACAGGGCATGGTATTGAGGAACATTTTGGGATAGAAAATGCAGTTGACATACATATGGGTACGCTAAGTAAGACTATTCCTTCTATTGGCGGATATCTGGCTGGAGATAAGGAAATGATCAATTTTCTAAAACTTTCCTCCAGGCCATTTATATTTTCTGCAAGTCTCCCGCCTGTTGCCGTGGTAGCTGCAAAAGCCTGTTTTGAAGTTATAGAGAGTGAGCCGGAATTAATTGTTAAACTACAAAAGAATATCAAGCAATTCAGAGAAGGGCTTAATAAAATGGGTTACAATACAGGAAATAGTTCAACCGCAATCGTTCCAATTATGGTAGGAGACGAAAAAAGAACTCTACAATTATGCAAAAAAGTAAACGAAGAAGGAATTTTTATCTGTCCCATTCTGTTTCCGGCTGTTCCTAGGGGCACTAATAGATTAAGAGCTCATGTGTTGGCAACACATACATCGAAGGATATAGAAAAAGCATTATATATTTTCAAAAAGGCTGGGAAATCATTAGGAATCATTTAACCATTATTACTTTCTTTGAAGGCTTCTTAAAGTCACCAGCTACGCGGGTGTGATATTTCCTTGACATTGAAGGATAAATATCCTATAATTTATTTGCAACATTAATCATATTGAACTAGAAAAAATATATAAAAATTGCAGTAACTAAGATAAGTAACCTTCGTTTTTAAATCGCACAGCTTATCTTAGTTTTAATTTTATCAGTGAGGTTAAGGTGCAAAAAAATGAATGACCGAAAGATTATGCTGACTGAAGAAGGATTAGAGAAGATCAAAAGAGAGCTACACGAACTAAAGACAGCGAAAAGGAAGGAAATTGCCGAGAAAATTAGCAGTGCGGTTGCTTTTGGTGAAATATCGGAAAATGCTGAATATCGAGCAGCCAAGAATGAACAGGCATTTATTGAAGGCCGGATTTTAACCTTAGAAAAAATTATTGAGAATTGTGAGTTAATTGATAAATCAAAAAATGATAATACTTATGTTTCCCCCGGCTCAGAAGTTGTTGTTGAAGATTTAAAAAAGAAAGAAAAAATAAAATACACCTTGGTTGACTATATTGAATCAGATCCGGGGTCAGGTAAAATTTCCATTGCTTCTCCTATTGGAAAAGCCGTATTAGGGAAAAAGGTTGGAGAAAAGGTAAAAATAAGGGTTCCCGCCGGTAGCATCCAATACAAAATACTGGAAATTAAATAAATTTATTTTAAATTTTAAATAGACATTAAAAAATGAACGAGGTATTAAATTATTTTACCTTGTTCATTTTTTTATTTAACAATAAAAACCACTTTAAACGTCTTTTAGGGGCCTAACCCCCCCAGTTACTCGGGTGTGATGTTTACTTTACTTTTACAGTATTTCTATTATAAAATATAATATTAAAGTTTTACCCGAAAAAGATAAAGTTAAGCTAGATGAAAATTTTTACCTGAAGTTCAAAGGTGGAAGTTATCTTGCTTAGAAATATTATGGCTAAAGTATAAATCAAAAATCGAAAGAAAAAGAACCAAAAAGTGGTAAATAGGCATATCTCTTTTAGAGAACCTTAAAACTACTCGCTTTGCGAGTGCGATATTTAGTATTATTTATTATTACATAATTAACAAGGAGTGAAGCAGTTGGCCGAACAAGAAAAGAAAAATATTGTTACATTAAGAGAAGAAAGAATAAAAGATATTGAATTGCTGAGAAGTCAGGGGATTGACCCTTTTGGTGGACGTTTTGAAAGAAAACAACAAATAAATGAGGTAATAGAAAGTTTTAAGAATATTGCTACCGGTGAACCTTCAGAAAAAGAGGTAGTTATTGCGGGAAGAATTAAGGCACTTAGAAGGCATGGTAAGGCAGCTTTTGCTGATCTGGAAGATCAAACTGGAAAGCTGCAAATTTATGTTAAGTCCAATCTGATTGGGGATGATTCCTTTGATATATTTAAGAGAATATCCGTTGGTGATATTATCGGTATTGCTGGTTCAGTATTTAAAACCAGAACCGGGGAATTAACCATACTGGCAAATGGTTTTACTTTATTGTGCAAATCAATGCGCAGTCTTCCTGAAAAATGGCATGGATTAACTGATACAGAAATTAGATACCGTAAGCGTTACCTGGATCTAATTAGCAATCCTGATGTTCGTGGTATTTTTATTGAAAGAAGTAAAATTATAAAGTATATTAGAAATTTTCTGGATAATAAGGGCTTTCTGGAAGTAGAAACTCCTGTTTTGCAGCCCATTCCCGGGGGTGCAACTGCTACACCGTTTACAACACATCATCTAAGTCTTCACCGGGATTTATATTTAAAAATTGCCCCTGAACTTTATCTAAAAAGATTACTGGTAGGAGGTATGGAAAAGGTTTATGAATTGAATCGAAATTTTCGCAATGAAGGAATTTCTACCAAACATAATCCTGAGTTTACTATGCTGGAATTGTATGAGGCTTATGCTGATTATTACACCATGATGGAAATTGCAGAAGAAATGATTTGTTATGTTTTAAAAAATCTCAAAGGGCAACTGGTTATAGAATATCAAGGAGAGAAAATTGATTTTACTCCACCATGGAAAAGATTAACTATGCATGAGGCAATTCAATCGGTAACTGGTGTTGATCCCGAAAAGATAGATGTTAATAATAAGGATGATTTGATTAAAAAATACCAATTGGAAATTCCGGAGAATGCAAGCAGGGGAGAGATTATTAATGAGTTATTTGAAAAACAAGTTGAGCATACCTTGATTCAGCCGACTTTTATTATTGATTATCCGGTTGAGGTATCTCCTCTTTCAAAGCAAAAAATGAATTTTCCACATATTGTAGAGCGTTTTGAGTTGTTTATAAACAGAATAGAACTAGCCAATGCTTTTACTGAACTAAATGACCCTATGGAGCAGAAAAAACGCTTTCTTCAGCAAGCAGAGAATAAAAGCAATGGAGAGATAAACCAGCATTTTGTGGATCATGATTATATTGAAGCATTGGAATATGGAATGCCTCCAGCAGGAGGAATGGGAGTTGGAATTGATCGATTGATTATGCTATTAACCAACCATGATTCAATTAGAGAAGTCATTCTTTTCCCCCAGTTAAAGAAAAAAGAAGAAAACGGATAAGAGCAAAATATTTTGAGAATTGATAAATTTTTTAAATTAAGTCGAATTATCAAAAGAAGGACAGAAGCGAAAAAAGCCTGTGATAATCGTTGTGTAATAATTAATGGTAAAGCTGCCAAGGCAGGGGATATTGTGAAACCTTCTGATAAAATTGAGATTCATTTTAGACATAAGATTTTAGAAATTGAGGTTCTTGAAATACCGGAAGGCAATGTATCTTC
Source organism: uncultured Atribacterota bacterium (assembly GCA_964458635.1). GTDB lineage: Bacteria > Atribacterota > Phoenicimicrobiia > Phoenicimicrobiales > Stramentimicrobiaceae > CAYWJZ01. Next base: position 15,991 of record CAYWJZ010000007.1, on the reverse strand, counting down.
TTCACGTTCTTCTCAATTATATCGGATTTTAAGTGAAGAAAAAAAAGAAATTGATTAAAATATCTGCAAGCCTATAAATTTAGATGTATTCAAATTTTCACAGGTGAAATAAATGGAAGAAAAAATAATGATAGAAAAAATCAAGCGATTGCTAGATGAGAAGAAGACCGAAGAATTAGAGGTTCTGGTTGGGGATATTCACCCCAACGATTTTAGCGAGATAGCTGAATATTTTTCGCCTGAACAGATTATAGAGATATTTCGTCTCATCAAGGATCGAGAAAAAATAGCAGAATATATATCAGAGTTAAATTCTGAACTGCAATCAGAACTACTTAATGCCATGAGCAAGAAGCAGGCTTCCAAGATACTGGAAGAAATGGATACAGATGAAGCAGTAGATATTTTGGGAGAAATTACTCCTGAGGAATCACGAGAACTTCTGGACTTGATGCCCAAGGAAGAAGCTGACGAAATTGAAGAATTGATGAAGTATGAGGAAAATACTGCCGGGAGTATCATGAATAATGAATTTGTGACTCTCCAGGAGCATTTAACCTGCGAACAAGCTATCCAGCATATTCGGGAAATGAGCCCGGAAGCCGAAATGATCTATTATGTTTATGTATTAGATAAAAGGAAGAGACTAATTGGTGTTTTATCATTAAGAGATTTGATCGTAGCAGATGCCCAAAAAAAGGTATCCGAGATTATGGAAGAAGATGTCATAAGTGTCTTGGATACAGAAGATCGCGAAGTCGCGGCCAGAGTAATTTCCGACTATGATTTTTTGGCTATTCCGGTTATTAATAAGAAGGGGATGATGGTTGGAATTATTACTGTTGACGATATTATTGATGTACTTCAGGAAGAAGTAACAGAAGACATCCACAAAATGGTCGGTTCAGCAGAAGTTTATGAAGATAAGCTAATAAAGACCAGCCCCCTAAAGAGAGCAAGGGCACGTTTACCCTGGCTCATGGTTTCAATGGCCGGGCAGATGATCTCCGGTTCTGTAATAGAGTTTCATTCAGTTATTTTAGAGACAGTTGTGGCGTTAGCTTTTTTTATACCGGTTATCATGGCAATGGCCGGCAATGTAGGAACCCAGTCATCCACTATTACAGTAAGAGGTTTGGCAACCGGTCAGCTTCGACTGGATGAATTATGGAAGAACATATTGACAGAGTTTAAAGTAGGTTTTTTTATCGGTTCTATGGTAGGTTTAATGGTTTATTTTATTGCCTTTTACTGGCAAAATAATTATATTTTAGGTTTAACAATAGGAATATCCTTATGCATCACAGTTATTGCGGCAGCTACGCTGGGAACGCTATTGCCATTAATTTTTATGCGATTAAATATTGATCCAGCTATTGCAACCGGACCTTTTATAACAACAGCTGTAGATATAGGCAGTCTGGTAATATATTTTAGTTTAGGTACTTTTTTATTTACCTATCTAGCTAGTGTATAGTACTGTATAGTATAAAATATAAAATAAAGAAATTTTAAACAAGAAAAATCAGTATAATTAAAAATGAATTATAAGAAGAGGAGGAGTTGGATGAGTAATATTTTTGATATTTATGCCAGAGAAATTCTTGATTCTCGGGGGAATCCTACCGTAGAAGTTGAAGTTCATTTAGAAAGCGGTTTATTTTCTACAGTTCAAGTTCCCTCCGGTGCCAGCACCGGTACTTATGAAGCAGTAGAGTTAAGGGATGAAGACAAAAAACGCTTTAACGGGAAAGGTGTCTTAAAAGCGATTCAAAATGTAAATGAAATTATTGCTCCTGAGTTAGCAGGTTTGGATGTACTTGACCAGTGTTATATTGATCAATTAATGATAGATCTTGATGGAACTCAAAACAAGGGAAATTTGGGTGCCAATGCTATTTTGGGGGTTTCATTGGCTGTAGCCAAGGCTGCAGCTCAATATCAAGAATTACCTCTCTACCGTTATATTGGTGGAACTAATGCTAAGGAGCTACCAGTACCATTAATGAATATCTTAAACGGCGGTCAGCATGCTGATAGTGGTGTAGATATTCAGGAATTTATGATAGCACCGGTAGGAGGATCAAGTTTTGCTGAAAATTATCGTATAGCTGCAGAAACTTTCCAAATCTTGAAAAAAGTATTAAAAAAAGCTGGTTATAATGTTTCGGTTGGTGATGAAGGTGGATTTGCTCCTCAATTGAAATCCAGCGAAGAAGCCCTGGAAATTATTGTAGAAGCGATTAGGCAAGCTGGTTATCAACCAGGTAAAGATATTTTTATTGCTCTGGATTCGGCAGCATCTGAATTCTATCAGAACGGAAAATATATTTTAACTAGAGAGGGCGTAGAGAGATCGGCAGAGGAGATGATTTCTTATTATGAGGAACTAATCAAAAAATTTCCCATTATTTCTATCGAAGATGGATTGGCTGAGGATGACTGGAAGAACTGGAGTAAATTAACTGAAAGACTCGGTGGAAAGATCCAAATCGTTGGAGATGATTTATATGTCACAAATAAAGTACGATTAGAAAAAGGGATTCAGCTAAAAGCTTCTAATTCCATTCTTATCAAACTGAATCAGATTGGAACGTTAACAGAAACACTGGACACCATTGAGTTGGCAAAACGGGCTAAATTTACCAACATCGTTTCTCATCGCTCCGGTGAGACAGAAGATACAACTATTGCTGATTTGGTTGTGGCTACCAATGCGGGACAAATTAAGACGGGTTCCCTCTGCCGGACAGATCGTATTGCTAAATACAATCAATTATTAAGAATTGAAGAAGAATTAGGAGAACAGGCCATATATCGGGGAAAAGGGGTTTTTCAACAGTAATGTTCAGAATAAGATCTCTTTTAGAATCTAAAATAACCTGGGCGATTATTTTATTATTTATTTTTTATATTACTTTTATTTTTTCAGAAAAATATGCCAATATTTTAGAATTGAAGGTTTATATTAATGAATTAAATAAAGAGATCATAGAACTGGAAGAAGAGAATCAGTTGTTGGCAGAAAGGATAGATCTATTAAAAACCGCTCCCTATATTGAAAAAATAGCTCGCGAAGAATTAGATTTGGTAAAATCAAATGAAATTTTATATAAAGCAACAAAAAATCAGCTTAAATAATCAGGATTCTTTTGTTAACAACAAATAATTCTCTGTTGCAGAAAATTACAGTAGTAAGTATGCTGATAAATATTATTGAAACTTCTATTGACGGTCATTATCATTTGTCCTATAATAATTTAAGTTTGCCGGAGTGGCGGAATAGGTAGACGCACAGGACTTAAAATCCTGGAAGCTGTAAAGCTTGTGCCGGTTCGATTCCGGCCTCCGGCACCTTTTTGTTGTCTGCCAATAAAAGGTTGATTGGTTTAATTTATTGACTTTAAATATTAATCGTGTTAAACTTTATAATTAGTTTCAGAAGGCTATGATAAAGATAGATAAAGAAAAAGCATAGCGGGGTGGAGCAGCTAGGTAGCTCGTCAGGCTCATAACCTGAAGGTCGGCGGTTCGAATCCGTCCCCCGCAACCATTTAATAATAAACCTCTATAATGAAAAATTAGAGGTTTTATTAATTAAGTGGATATCTGCCTTCTCTCGATTTCTACGTTATTCATCCCATTATGGCGGTGTAGCTCAGTTGGCTAGAGCATGCGGTTCATACCCGCAGTGTCCTGAGTTCGAATCTCAGCACCGCCACCATGCAATTGTTAAAAATCGGGCATTAGCGGAGCCTGTGCTTTTCTTTAGATATCAAATAAATATAAAGTGTTATTCTTATATTGGACAAACTAATAGCAAAAATAAAAAAAACAGTTGAAAAATATAATATGATTCAACGCGGAGATAAGATAATTGTTGGCGTTTCCGGGGGAGCTGATTCAATATGCCTGCTTGATGTGCTAAATTTTTTAAGACACGAATTTTCATTAACCTTAATTATTGCTCATGTCAATCATGGCATAAGAAAGAAAGAAGCAGAGATTGAAACTCGTTTTGTGCGTATAAAAGCTTTCCATATGAAAATACCTTTTGAGCAATTGTCTATTTCTGTTCCTACTATTGCCCGGGAAAAGAATTTATCAATTGAACAGGCTGGTAGGAATGTTCGCAAGCATTTTTTTCAAGATTTGTTGCAAAAATACCAGTTCCAGAAAATTGCCTTGGGACATCACGCAGACGACCAAGTTGAGACAATATTGATGAGAATCATTCGTGGTAGTGGATTAAGGGGGTTAACAGGAATTCCACCTGTCAGAAATTGTTTCATTCGCCCATTAATTGAATGCAGCCGACAGGAAGTTGAAACTTATTGTCGGAGAAGAAAAATTGCCTATTGCCTTGATTCTTCCAACAGAGAGCCAAAGTATTTTCGCAATAAAATAAGAAATCAGCTTATTCCATTACTTACCCGGCAGTATAACCCTTCTATCTGTAATCATTTAATTAAGATGCAAAATATTATTCAAGATGAGTTTAATCTTTCAGAAGAGTTAACTGAAGAATATTATATAAAAGCCATAAAAAAAGAACTTCCTTATGGTATTATATTGGATAGCATACAATTGTCAAAATGGCCGGTTGCTTTGCAAAGACGTGTTATACGGAGAGGTTTACGTTTTCTAAAGAATTATTTGGAAGATATACAATTTGTTCATATTGAAAGCATCAGACAACTATGCCTGGATGATCACGGTGAAAAATACCTCGATTTACCAGGGAGGATTAGAATAAGGAAAAGTTACCGATATATAGAGTTTGGCTATGCAAGCCATATTAAAAAACCCGAAAAGCTTGAAAAAGGGGAGATATGGGAATATAGTTTACCTGTATGCCGAGGGAAAACGTATCGGCTATTGGGCATTAAAATGATTTCTGAAAAACATGATTATCAACAATCGAAACACGAGCATTACCTGAATAATACGGACAAAGATAAAATATTTGTAGATTATGATAAACTGAAACTACCATTGAGAATAAGAAACCGAAGACCCGGTGATCGATTTAAACCGTTAAACAGCAAATATATTAAGAAAATCAAATCATATTTTATTGACTTGAAAATTCCCCTTTATAAAAGGGAAAAGATAATATTAGTAGCAGATTATTATGATCGTATAGTCTGGATTGTTGGTTTTCAAATAGATGATCGTTTTAAGATAACCAGGCAAACTGAAAAAATATTACATATTTACAAAAAACCAGTATGAGTAATATATGAGCAATATATGGATAAGAATATAATCTAATAAGGAGAAAATTAGGATGATAGAGCAGGATAAGATTGAAGAGATATTGATACCGGAAAATCAAATACAGAAGAAGATTCAAAAGCTCGGAGATCAAATATCTCAAGATTATAAGGGTAAAGAGTTAATCTGCATTGGTGTATTAAGGGGAGCAATTGTTTTCCTAGCTGATCTGGCACGCTGTATAAAAGTGCCTATGTTGATTGATTTTATGTCCATATCCAGCTATGGTGCATCAACAGAATCTTCAGGAGTAGTGAGAATCCTGAAGGACTTGGATGAAAATATTGAAAAAAAAGATGTGCTCATTGTTGAAGACATCATTGATACAGGTTTAACCTTAGATTATTTATTGAGAATGTTAAAATCAAGAAATCCAGCCAGTATCAAAGTCTGTGCTCTTCTTAATAAAAAAGAAAGAAGACAAATTGATGTTCCCATTGATTATTGTGGATTTGACATTCCTGATAAATTTGTGATTGGTTATGGCTTGGATTATAATGGCCTATATCGAAATATTCCCTATATCTTAGTACTTAAACCATCTTATTATCAATTAAATTAGTAAAATTGTGAAAGAATTTGTTTATAATGATGAGCTTAACAATGTTTGTTTTTATATATTGAATATGCTAAAATTACTTTGCATTTAAGCTTTTTTAAGAATTGTATTTTTCAATAAAGGAGAGAAAATTGGCTAAGCTAAATCCGAATAACTTTAAAAATAAAAATTTCAAGAATGCCGGGCTTTATCTTTTAATATTAATTGTAGTCATCTCAATTCTGAGTTCATTCTTTGAAACAGGATCCTCAGTTAGTGAACTAACCTATTCTCAATTTTTGAGTGAAGTTGAGAGTGAAAATGTAAGCACTGTTACCATTTCAGGGAATACCATTTCAGGTGAATTGAATAATAATCAAAAGTTTTCTACTTACTTTCCTGATGACCCGGAGCTGATGAATATATTACGCAGTAAAAATATTAATATAGAAGCCAAACCACCGGTAGAACTATCCTGGTGGATGCGTATCCTTTCATCTCTATTACCCATGGCCTTGATTATTGGAATATGGATTTTTATGATGCGCCAGATGCAGGGTGGCGGGAACAAGGTAATGTCTTTTGGAAAAAGCCAGGCTAAGCTGATGGGCAAAGAAACTCCTAAGGTAACCTTTAAAGATGTAGCCGGTGTTGATGAAGCCAAAGAAGAATTACAGGAAATAATTGAATTCTTAAAAAATCCGGCTAAATTTGTTCAACTTGGTGCCAAAATTCCGAAGGGAGTACTTCTCTATGGTCCTCCTGGTGCCGGAAAAACTTTGTTAGCGCGTGCAGTTGCCGGAGAGGCAGGAGTTGCTTTTTTTAGTATCAGTGGCTCAGATTTTGTTGAGATGTTTGTGGGAGTAGGTGCCTCCAGGGTAAGAGATTTGTTTAAACAAGCCAAAACAAATAACCCCTGTATTATTTTTATGGATGAAATTGATGCAGTAGGTCGCCACAGGGGCGCAGGTTTAGGTGGAGGACATGATGAGAGAGAACAGACTCTAAATCAACTTTTAGTTGAAATGGACGGTTTTGATCAAAATATCGGTGTAATACTTATTGCCGCAACAAACAGGCCGGATGTTTTGGATCCGGCTTTATTAAGACCGGGTCGTTTTGATAGAAGAATAGTGGTAGATCGTCCTGATTTGGCTGGCAGAGAAGAAATTCTAAAAGTTCATGCCAAAGATAAACCCCTAGCGAAGGATGTAGACCTGAAAGTACTGGCAAGGAGGACTCCAGGATTTGTCGGTTCAGATCTGGCTAATCTGGTCAACGAAGCTGCCCTCCTAGCTTCACGTAAAGGTAAAAAAAATATTTCCATGCAGGAATTTGAAGCTTCTATTGACAGAGTGGTTGCCGGACCGGAGAAAAAGAGTAGAATTATGAATGATAAGGAAAAAGAAATTGTTGCTTATCATGAATCTGGTCATGCACTGGTGGCTAAACTATTACCGAATTGTGATCCTGTTCATAAAGTATCTATTATTCCACGGGGGAGTGCAGCTTTGGGCTATACACTACAATTACCGACAGAAGATCGTTATCTTATCAGTAAATCCGAATTAATGGAAAGATTAAGCGTTCTACTGGGGGGCAGAGTTGCAGAAGATCTTATTTTTAAGGATATCACTACAGGTGCACAGAATGATCTGGAGAGAGCAACCAAAATTGCTCGTCAGATGGTTACTGAATTCGGGATGAGTGATTCTATAGGGCCTATTACCTTAGGTAGAAAAGAGCATCAGATTTTTCTGGGTAGAGATATTTCCGAGGATCGGAATTACAGTGATGAAGTTGCCTTTCAGATTGATAAGGAAGTGGAAAAAATTATTGATATTGCCTATAATCTAGCCAAAGAAATATTAACTAAAAATAAAGCAAAATTAAAGAAAATAGCTACAACTTTGTTAGAAAAGGAAACCCTGGAAAGTGAAGAACTTGAAAGTCTCATGAAGGGTGCTAAACTTGCTACCGGCCATAAAATGAATTGATGATTTTCTATACCCATAAAAATATTTTGACTTTTTAGCAACTTTGATATTAATATGATGGTATAATTGAATTATTAAGTTCATTGATTAAATAAAAAAGGTTTTACCATAAAGCTAAAACTATGCTTACTGAAATATATCTACTTAAATCCTAAACAGAAGAAAAGATGATAGAGCTAGATTATTTAGTTACATTTATCATAAGTTAAAGGAGGTGAAATTATAATATAATCTTGTATGCTTATAAATAAGATCATAGTTAATTATGGAAGTACTGTTTGTATTTAGAAATTGCACACTTACTTTACGGTTAATGGAAAAATGAAGGGAGGAAAAAGATTTGAAAAATAAATCATTATATGTTGTGGTTTTAGTTTTAATATTAATAATAGGTTTAACAAGCAGTATCAATGCTCAGGTAGATGACCCCGAAAGAATAGTCTATGCAGGGATTGGTGGACCGGAAACAATGGATCCACACTGGGCCTACGATACTGCCAGTGGCGAGATTATCTTTCAGGTATATGATAATCTTATTGCTTATGATGGAGAAAGCCTTTCTGAATTTGTGCCCATGCTTTCAACAGAGGTGCCTTCCGTAGAGAATGGATTAATTTCTGATGATGGATTGACCTATACTTTTCCAATAAGAAAAGATGTTAAATTTCATAATGGTGAAACATTGACCCCGGAAGACGTAGAATACAGTTTTGAAAGAGCAATGATTTTCGACCGTTCTGGTGGTCCTGCATGGATGTTGTTAGAGCCTCTCTTGGGGGTAGGGAGTATTGGCAGTTTAGCTGCTGAACAAGCAGGTGTGGAGAGTTATACTGATATGTTCAGCGATGAACAATTAAAAGAAGAATATAGAGATGTTATGACAGAGGTTTTTACAGATTATGTTGACAAAGCTGTTGAGGTTGATGGTGATAATATTGTCTTTAATCTGGCACAACCCTATGCTCCATTTATGAATATTCTGTCTCATGGTGGTGCCTGGTCTGCTATTATTAACAAGAGCTGGTCTATCGAGCAGGGTGCCTGGGATGGTCAGGCTGATACCTGGTGGGATTATCATGACCCAACAAATGAGAATGACCCGTTGTACAATATAACTAATGGAACAGGTCCTTTTATGATGAGCAGATGGGTTCCGGAAGAAACAGTCATGCTGGAAAGATTTGAAGACCATTGGCGTGGACCTGCTAAATTAAAAGAAGTTGTATTCCAGTATGTCGATGAATGGACTACCCGAAAATTAATGTTGCAGAGAGGTGATGCAGACATAGCCTATGTACCGGTTACCAATATTAGAGAAGTAGAAAATATGGATGGTGTAGAATTAATCACGGGATTATCCACTCTCCAAAATGCAGTTGCTCATATGCCCTGGACATTAAACGCCGAAGGGAATGCTAACCTGGGCAGTGGCAAACTGGATGGAGAAGGGATTCCGCCAGATTTCTTTTCTGATGTAAATGTCCGGAAAGGATTTTCTTACTTGTTCCCATATAGTATAAATATTGAAAAATCAATGCATGGTCAAGCTATTCGAAATCCCGGACCTATTCCTGAAGGGTTGTTAGGTTATTCGGATGATCCTGAGCTGTTCTATGAATTTGATCTGTTAAAAGCTAAAGAAGAATTTAAGAAAGCATGGGACGGAGAAGTCTGGGAAAAAGGATTCAAATTTAATATATTCTACAATGAAGGCAATGATGTACGTAAGGCTGTTTGTGATATGTTGTCAACTTATGCCAGAATCGTTAATCCCAAATTTGAGCTTACTCCAGTTGGTGTTCAGTGGTCTTCTTACCTGAAACAGTTCCTGGCTGAGCAACTGCCCATTTATGTTATTGGTTGGCTTGCCGATTATCCCGATCCCCACAACTGGGTTCCAACCTATTTAGGTAGCAATGGTACCTACAGTGGATATTATGGTGAAGATTATAGAGAATGGGCAGAGGAAAACATAGACCCATTGATTGATGAGGCATTAAAGTCAGTTAATCCGGAAGAACGTGCTAGAATCTATAAAGAAATAACAAAGATAGCCCATGATAATGCTGTGGCACTATATCTTTACCAGCCAATTGGACATCACGTTCAGAGAGACTGGGTTAAAGGATGGTATTACAATGCTATGATATCTGGTTTACCCGAAGGTGCTGATTTCTATACTATTTATAAAGAATAGAGGTCATGGTTTTCACTTATTTGTTTATACTAACCAAGGCTAAGATACAGGTATAATCAATGGAGTGGAAAGCTTGATACTTCCACTCCATTGTATTTTTGTTTAAATATTATAATATTTTATTTAACCATTACCACCTTCTTAGAAGGTGGTAATGGTTAAATAAAGGTTTTACCATAAAATATCAAGATAAGCCATATGATCATTTTTCACCTGAAATCCAAGTAGTTATATTACTTAGAAATATTCAGTTAGAATATAAGAAAAAACTAGAACCGTAAGTAACTAGGAAAAAATTAAACCTCTTTTAGAGGTTCTTAAAGCCACCCGCTTTGCGGGTGCGATATTTACTTTGGATAATAGTTATTAAAGATTTAGGGAAAAAAGGAGAAAAAGAATGCTTTCCTATATTATCAGGCGAATATTAATTCTTCCTTTGATTTTATTGGGAGTTAGTTTTCTAATATTTTGTCTTTTTTCACTCTTAAGTCCCATGGAGAGATTGGCAACTTATGTCAATAATCCCAGTGTATTAAAAAATCCCCAGGCAGCTCAAAATTTGATAGAAAAATATCACTTGGATGACCCGTTTCCTGCCGGATATCTTTATTGGTTAAAATCATTGATTAAGCTTGATTTTGGTTGGTCCCCTACTGCCAATCAACCGGTCTGGGATGCAATCATGCAACGTCTACCTGCTACTTTGGAGCTCGTTTTTTATTCGGTCATACCGGTAATTTTGATTGGAATATGGCTGGGTGTTATATCTGCTGTTAATCATAATAATATGCTGGACCAGAGTATCAGGGTTACAGCTATTATTGGCTGGTCCTTGCCTACTTTTATATTTGGTTTGTTGGTATTATTTATATTTTACGGTATTTTAGGTTGGTTGCCACCGGGAAGATTGAGTACCTGGGCTCAATATATTGTCTATGCCGGAGAAGGATTTAAAAATTATACCTATTTCATTACCATTGATGCATTACTGAATGGTCGGATTGATATCTTCTGGGATGCTCTAAGGCATCTTATCGGACCTATTATTACCCTTTCCTATATTTCCTGGGCTTTTTTATTGCGCATTACTCGCTCCAGTATGTTGGATACACTGCGAAAAGATTATATCCGAACTGCCCGCTCCAAAGGGGTTGACGAAAAAACGGTTATCTATCAGCATGCCCGTAAGAATGCTCTAATACCGGTCGTAACAGTTGCGGGAATGATGATTATCAAGATGTTGGGTGGTGTTGTTATTACTGAGACTGTATTCACCTACCCCGGATTAGGTTATTGGGCTGCTTCGTCTGCCCAACAGCTAGATTATGGTTCTGTAATCGGGTTTGCTTTATTATTTGCCTTTCTTATGGTTATTGGTAATTTAATTGTAGATGTTTCCTATGCTTTGATTGACCCCAGGGTAAGATTGGAGTAGCTGTTAGTATGAATCGCATTATCAAAAAATTACTTAGTAATTCAACATCACTGATTGGCTTAATCCTACTTTTTATTTTTATAGTTATTGCTATTTTTGCCCCATATATTGCTCCTCCTTTATTTTCTGATCCTTATGAGATACCCCGTATGTCCTGGGATACCGAGCCCCAACCACCCGGATTCCCAATGGATGACGATATGAGATTTGTTTATGAAAGTATGGAAGAGCCCATAATCCGCGATAAAGCCATATTTGGCACTGCTCAGGGAGGGTATGATATTTTTTATGGTTTAATATGGGGTACCAGAACAGCTTTTCGTATCGGTATTATCACTGTTGTTTCCGCTATGATAATCGGAGTAATCTTGGGTTCTATAGCAGCCTATTTTGGCGGATGGCTGGATGAATTTTTGATGAGGATAACAGATATCTTTCTTTCCATTCCATTTCTGGTGGCTGCCATGGTCTTAACTACGATCTTGGGTAGAGGTCTGGATAAGGTGATGATAGCCTTGGTTTCTTTTGGTTGGATGGGTTATGCCAGAGTAATAAGGGGAAGCATCTTATGTGTCAAAGAAGAGGTTTATATAACAGCTGCCAGGGCGCTTGGGGTTAGAGATTACAGCATTATCGTGCGCCACCTGCTTCCCAATACTATATTCCCGGTATTAGTTCAAGCAAGTATGAATATCGGCTCTATGGTTATTACTGCTGCTGCCTTGAGTTTTCTGGGTGTTGGGGCCCCTATGGGCTATGCTGACTGGGGGCAGATGGTCAGTTTTGCCCGTAACTGGATTATCGGTTCGCCTGGAAATGCTGGAGAATACTGGTATGCAGTATTTTTTCCGGGAATGTTTATAGTCCTTTTCGTTCTTTCCTGGAATCTAGTAGGAGATACCCTTAGAGATATCATGGATCCTCGTTTAAGAGGTGAGCTGTAATGTGTGTAATGAGTAACACTAAGTCAAAAATATTACAGGTTAAGGATTTAAAAACCTATTTTTTTACTGAAAATGGAATTGTCAAGGCTGTTGATGGAGTTGATTTTGAAATATACCAAAGTGAAACCCTGGGACTGGTTGGTGAGTCGGGCTGTGGAAAGAGCGTTACCGCTTTTTCCATCGTAAAATTACTTGATTACCCCGGCAAGACAGTAGACGGACAAGTTTTCTATAAAGGTAAGAATTTATTAAAAAAAAGCGAAAAACAGATGCGTCAAATCAGGGGAAAAGAAATTTCTATGATTTTTCAGGAACCAATGACTTCACTTAATCCTGTTTTTACCATCGGATTTCAAATAACTGAAGCATTAAAAGTGCATTACAAAATAAGCAAGTCAAAGGCTCAGGAAAAAGCAGTTCAGCTTTTGGAAAAAGTAGGAATTCCAATTCCGAAACAACGAATCAACGAATATCCTCATCAATTAAGCGGGGGTATGAGACAGAGGGCTATGATTGCCATGGCCTTAGCCTGTGATCCGGCTTTATTGATAGCTGATGAACCAACCACATCATTGGATGTGACTATACAGGCACAGATATTGGAATTAATGAAATCCCTTTTAAAAGAATTCAACAGTTCATTAATTATGATAACCCACGATTTAGGAGTTATTGCCGAGATAGCGGATCGTATTGCAGTTATGTATGCCGGAAAAATTGTGGAATATACAGATACCCGCTCGATATTTTATAACCCGCTTCACCCGTATACCTATGGTTTACTTACCTCTATTCCCAGGTTGGATATGGAAATTGAAAAATTGGATTCCATTCCCGGTGTGGTTCCCGATCCGTTGCATTTTCCGGAAGGATGTAAATTCCACCCCCGTTGTATTTTTGCAACCGACAAATGTCAAAAAGAAGAACCGCCTCTCAAAGAAATTGAAAATAAGCATTTAGTTCGCTGTTGGCATTTCAATAAAGTAAAAGAGGAAGCAAAAAAGATTGCCTTTACCGGGAGGTTAGCAGTAAGTGAATAGTCCATTGGTCAGCATCAAAAATATGGTTAAATATTTTCCCATCAAAAAAGGTATTTTCAGGAGTACAGCAGGTTGGGTGAAAGCCGTTGATGATGTCAGTTTTGATATTTATAGCGGAGAAACTTTGGGATTGGTAGGAGAATCCGGTTGTGGAAAATCAACCACTGCCATGACAATTCTCCGCCTGGAAGAACCCACCAGTGGTGATATTATCTACCAGGGTAAAAATCTTGCCAAAATCAGCAGGAATCAGATGAGAAAGTATCGAAAAGATTTACAGGTTATCTTTCAGGACCCCTACAGCTCTCTTGACCCCAGAATGAAGATAAAAGATATTATCGCCGAAGGATTGACTGCCCATCATATGTTAAATACCAAAAAAAGATACAAGAAAGTGGGAGAAATCCTGGAGCGGGTTGGAATTGTTCCTGATTATATGGACCGTTTTCCCCATGAATTCAGTGGTGGACAGAGGCAAAGAATTGGAATAGCACGTGCTTTGGCTTTGGATCCCAGGATGATTGTCTGTGATGAAGCTGTTTCAGCACTGGATGTTTCCATCAAGTCACAGATTATTAATTTGTTTAAGGAATTACAAAAAGAATTTCACTTAACATATCTTTTTATTGCCCATGACCTTAGCGTAATTAAATATATCAGTGACCGGGTAGCGGTGATGTATTTGGGAAAAATTGTTGAAATAGCTGCAAAAGATATTTTTTTCCAGAATACTTTACATCCTTATGCCCAGGCACTGGTATCTGCTGTTCCTGTTCCAAATCCGGATTTTAAAAAGAAACGTATCATTTTAAAGGGCGATGTACCGAGTCCGGCCAATCCGCCCCAAGGTTGCCGCTTTCATCCCAGATGTTCGAAAGCAATGGAAATATGTTCCAGGGAAGAACCGCAGTTAATAGAAGTAGAAAAAAACCATTATCTTGCCTGCCATCTTTATTAGAAGGATAAATTGCTTGATATTTTACAGGTGCTTTCTTCAGTTTAGCAATTTCAAATTGTGAATCTTTGTCTTTTATGTTAAAATACTACTCTAGAAAATCATCCGGCGCCCGTAGCTCAATGGATAGAGCAGGGGCTTCCTAAGCCCCGTGTTGGAAGTTCGACTCTTCTCGGGCGCTCCATTGTTATTTTTCGACTATTTTTAATAATAGATCCCATTATAAGATAGGAAGAAACATTGAACAAAAAGGTAAATGAAAAGCTAAAACAGATTATTGAAAAAGCTATTAAAAAAATTATTAATGATACATCATTTGATTTAAAGAATACCCCGGCGATTATCTTGACAACTCCTAAGAATCCAGAGCATGGTCATCTTTCCACAAATATTGCTTTGCAGTTATCAGGTATTATTCAGAAGGAATCAAGAGAAATTGCTAATCAAATAGCACGGGAAATTGAAAATAATAGTAAGGGATTGACTAGCAGGGTAGAAGTAGCTGGACCTGGGTTTATTAATTTTTATTTAAAGACTAATGTACTGCACCAGGTGCTAAATGAAATTATGATGAAAAAAGAGCAATTTGGTCATTCTGACCTCGGCAAAAGGGAAAAAATAATGATTGAATTTGTCAGCGTCAACCCTACGGGACCTTTACATGTTGGTCATGGAAAATGTGCGGCGGTTGGTGATTCATTAGCAAAAATATTAAAAGCAGCTGGTTACCAGGTTGCTACTGAGTATTATATTAATGACTATGGCAAACAAATGGACATTCTTGGTGAATCAGTTTTAGCCCGTTATCGTCATCTTCTTGGGGAAGAAATAGAATTTCCGGAAAATGGATATCAGGGGGACTATATTGTTGTTCTGGCAAGAGAGATAATAGAAAAATATCAACAACAGTTTAAAGGTAAAAATGATCAGGAAACCATTATTTTTTTTAAAGACTATGCCCATAAAAGAATTTTACAGGATATCAAGGACGATTTAACTGTTTTTGGAGTAGAATTTGATTATTGGTATAGTGAACAGTCTCTCTATGCAGATAACAAAGTTCAACCAGTAATTGATAGACTAAGGAATGAGGGGTATATTTATAGCCGGGATGGTGCGCTCTGGCTTAGGGCTGCTGAATTTGGTGATGAGAAAGATCGGGTGGTAATCAGGGATAACGGGGAACCAACTTATTTTGCTTCTGATATAGCTTACCATGATGATAAGTTCAAGAGAGGTTTTAAGACGCTGATTGATATTTGGGGTGCTGATCATCATGGATATATTAAAAGAATGAAAGCAGCTATTCAGGCATTAGGTTATAAGATAGATTCCTTTCAGGTTTTGCTGGTTCAGTTTGTTACTTTAGTAAGCGAAGGAAAAGTTGTAGGAATGAGTACCAGGGGAGGTAGGTTTGTCACTCTAAAGGACTTGCTCAAAGAGGTTGGTAAAGACGTAACACGATATTTTTTCTTAATGCATAGTCATGATAGTCATACAGAATTTGATCTGGATATTGCCAAATCACAATCAATGGAGAATCCTGTTTTTTATATACAATATGCATATGCCAGAATTTGCAGTATAATAGAAAAAGGAAAAGTTAAT